>JANRBC010000102.1 GCA_030727685.1 Ilumatobacteraceae bacterium | reverse complement strand
TTTAGCGGTCGCGAAGTTTGGCCAAGAGGCGCAAGATTTCGAGATACAGCCAGACCATCGTGACTAGCAAACCGAAGGCGGCATACCACTCGAAATACTTTGGCAGGCCTGATTGCTCGCCGCGCTCGATGAAATCGAAATCAAGCGCCAAGTTCATCGCCGCAAGACCTGCGACCAACAAACTAAAACCAATGCTGATCAAACTTGAACTTCTGAAAAACGAGATGTCTGCACCAAAGAGACTCATCAAGAACGAAATTCCGTAGAACACGGCGACACCCAAAGTCGCACCAATAACAGTGCGGCGCATTTTGTCTGTGACGCGAATGACGCCAGTGCGATAGAGCACAAGCATTACAACAAAGACGCCAAGGGTGATGCCGACAGCCTGAAGCACGATGCCGTCATAGGCGGTGTTGAAAACTTTCGAAATCGCACCGACAAAAACACCTTGGGCAATTGCATAAATCGGCGCCAATATGCGAGAAAGTTTGGGTTTGAAAGCAAGCACCAAAGCCACCACGAAACCGGCCAACGCACCGCCGATTGTCCATGCTGGAAACTGCACCGCGCCGCTAACCGACTCGCTCACAGATGTCCAACCGAAAATCGCCGATGCCAACAACAAAAGTGTCAACAACATGCCCGCGCTCGCGGTGCCGCTTGCTGTCATCGTCTCACCCGAGGTATATGGAGATACCGGACCGTCCGAAATTGGTGCACCATAAGTTTGCGCACCAGATTGCGGTGCCGCCCAACCAGCCTCGCCAGCCGAACGCGCTACAACTTTTGAAAAATTCTTTTCGTTGAGAATTGGGTTTGACATATGGCAAAGACTAGCGAAAATTTCAGGCATAAAATTTGTATTTTTCGCGTGTGGCTTTGTCGCCTCGTCGGTATCGTTAGGCGTGTCGCACCGAGTGTGACCGAATAAACAAGGGGATTTCGTGGCCAAAGAGAGAATTGACCGAGATGACGAAGATCTTGTCCGGCTCTACCTCACAGATATAGGTCAATATGTTTTGCTCACCAAAGACGATGAAGTTCGATTAGCCAAAGCGATCGAAGAAGGCAAAACTGCCGAAGCGGCACTAAAGAAAACTGAAAAACAAATTACCCCGACGCGACGACGCGAACTAAACAAAGTTGTGCGCGCTGGTGCACGTGCCGAGCGACAATTTGTTCAGTCGAACTTGCGACTCGTCGTCTCGATTGCCAAGAAATACCAGGCTTCAGGTTTGCCACTTCTCGACTTGATTCAAGAAGGCAACCTCGGCCTGATGCACGCGGTCGAAAAGTTCGATTGGCGCAAAGGCTTTAAGTTCTCGACATATGCCACCTGGTGGATTCGCCAAGCGATCACCCGCGGCATCGCCAATACGGGTCGCACGATTCGCCTTCCGGTGCATGCTGGCGACACACTCGCCCGTTTGCAAAAGGCCCGCTCGCGCCTCGAACTGAAATTTGGGCGCCACGCAACGCTTGCCGAATTGGCAGCAGAAGTTGAAATGCCAGCCGACAAAGTAACCGAAGCGTTGCGTTTTGCTGCTGAACCATTGTCATTGTCAGAGCCATTGCGTGAAGACGGCGATGCTGAACTTGGTGATGTTGTCGAAGACCGTTCGGCAGAGTCGCCATTCGAAGTTGCCGCAACCGCTTTGCTACCAGAAGAAATCACTCGTCTGCTTGCACCACTCGACGAACGTGAGCGCGAAATTTTGGCGTTGCGTTTCGGTCTCGATCGTGGCGAGCCGCGCACACTCGAAGAAGTTGGCGAAGCATTCAACTTGACTCGCGAACGAATTCGACAAATCGAAGCGCGCGCAATGAGCAAGTTGCGTCACCCGTCTAGCGACACTGGCGCTCGCGACCTTCTTTCGGTCTAATCTCGCCACGACGTGTTGTGCGTCATCGGCGACCTTGTTGAAGATGTCGTTGTTTGGTTGCCAACTGCTTTAAGTTACGGCACTGATACACCTTCAAGAATTGTTCGCACACGCGGTGGCAGCGCATCAAATGTCGCAGTATTCGCCGCCGCGATCAATACGGCTAGCACCACAAAATTTCGTTCGCGATTAATCGCGCAAGTTGGCAACGATGCACTTGGCGATCAACTTGTCGCGTCACTCGAAGCATCAAATGTCGAACCGTGTGTAGTTCGCTCGGGTCGCACCGGCTCAATCGTCGTAATTGTTTCGCCCGATGGTGAGCGAACGATGCTTACTGATCGCGCTGCTGCAACAGAACTTAAACAGGCACCAAAAAACTGGCACGACGGCGTTTCTGTTTTGCACGTGCCTGCGTATTCGCTTTTTTCTGAATCGCTCAGCACCGCAGCCCGCGAGTGCATCGCCGTCGCACACGAGAAAAAAATCACAGTTTCAATCGACGCATCTTCGGCCTCGCTAATCAAGTCGTTCGGCATCACGAGATTTCGCGATCTTGTTGCCGAATTGAATCCAAAAGTTTTTTTCTGCAACACCGACGAAGCCGAAGTTTTGAACCTCGCAGCCGAGCCGCTCGAACTTGACATCGTCGTGATCAAAGCCGGCGCTGCACCAACAACTTTGATCTGCAAAGCCGAGCAATCATCGGTCGCTGTTGCCCCAGTCGGCGAAGTCACAGACTCGACCGGCGCTGGCGATGCATTTGCTGCTGGGTTTTTGACCAAGTTCGAACAGACACATATATACGTATCGTCGGCAAAACAGCCTGACGAGCCAACATTGCGCGAGTGCATACTCGCTGGCCATCAACTTGCGGCACGGGTTTTGCGCAGCGCAGGCGCAACAATGGAAGCCTGATGACTAGTTTTCAGATTCGCATCAGCGATGAAGTTGGCAAAGCGCTTCGTGATCGTCGACCTGTTGTGGCTCTCGAGTCGACGATTTTTTCGAACCTGGGGCTGCCTTCGCCCGCAAATCTTGAGGCACTGACGCGCTGCACTACTGCAATTCGCAACTTTGATGCAGTGCCTGCAATCACGGTTGTGCTTGATGGCGTTGCACGAGTTGGCATTGATCAAACCGAATGGTCGGTTATTTGCGGGCCAGCAAAAAAAGTTGGCGAGCGCGAACTCGGCACTGCGATGGCAGCCAAATGGCCTGTGGGTGCGACGACTGTTTCATCGTCGTTGTTGCTCGCCGCACGCGCGGGGATAAAAGTTATTTCAACTGGTGGCATCGGCGGCGTGCATCGTGGCGCCGAAACAACAGGTGACATCAGCAGTGATCTCGGCGCGATCGCTGCACACAACATCGTGACAGTTTGTGCGGGAGCAAAATCATTTCTTGATCTGCCTCGCACTCTCGAATATCTCGAGACACTAAGCGTGCCGGTCATCGGTCTCGGCTGCGACTTTTTTCCAGAGTTCACCGTTCACCATGGCGACATCGCAATACCCACACGGGTCGACACAGTTAGAGAACTCGCCGACATCGTGCGCGCTAACAACTCACTTGGTCGGACTGGCGGAATTTTGGCTTGTGTGCCAGTACCCGAACGCGACGGCCTTTCTAAAACTCAAATGGATGAAGTAACTCGCGCGGCATTAA
>JANRBC010000101.1 GCA_030727685.1 Ilumatobacteraceae bacterium | reverse complement strand
CGATGCGATCATCGCTGCATTATCTGTGCACATCGCCAGTGAGGGTAACACCAAATGAAAGTCTCTACGTTCACACGCTTGCTTTGTTTCACTGCGCAACAACGAGTTTGCGGCAACTCCGCCGCCAAGTGCAACAGTTTTTGCGCCAAGATTTTCTGCGGCCTGCATCGTCTTGGCAACCAACACGTCAACAACTGCTTTTTGAAACGACGCCACAATGTCACTCGTCTTGGCGTCATTATTTTTGCGGACATAGTTGATCACGGCAGTTTTTAATCCGCTAAACGAAACGTCGAGCCCGTCGTGCATCATCGCCCGCGGAAAATCAATCGCGTCAGCTTTGCCGGTTTTTGCCAAAGCATCGATCGCCGGCCCACCGGGGTATCCCAAATCTAAAAAGCGTGCAACTTTATCGAACGCCTCACCTGCGGCATCGTCGCGAGTTTGTCCAACGATTTGATAAACACCAGGCTTACGCACTTCAACCAACATCGTGTGCCCACCAGAGACAAGCAACACCAACATCGGAAACTCAACATTCGGGTCATCAAGCATCGCCGCATAAAGGTGCGCTTCAAGATGATTTACGCCAACGAATGGCACATCTAATGTCAATGCCAAAGATTTCGCCGCCGCTACACCAACCAGCAGCGCACCAACAAGGCCCGGTCCAACTGTTGCAGCAACTGCATCGACTCGATCAAAACTCAAGCCAGATTTTGAAATCGCTTCATCAATAACTGGCGTTATCGCTTCAAGATGGGCGCGACTGGCAATCTCTGGCACAACACCGCCAAATCGCGCGTGCACCTCTAACTGAGATGCGACAACCGATGACAAAACATCATTGCCACCCATAACGAGTGCCGCGGCGGTTTCATCACAACTCGTCTCAATGCCCAGCACAACAGTTGAACTGTCGATTTTCAGTTCACGTTTCACAATCGGCCCGTTCACATTCGGCTCAGTTCAATTTTGCGCAATCGCTCGGCAAATTCTGGTTCTTGCACTCCTGCACACCACATCACGATTGCATCGTCACGATTCTCGTAATACTTCTTGCGCACACCTGCTGGCACAAAACCGAATCGGCGATACAACTGCTGCGCTGCAACGTTGGTATGTCGCACTTCGAGAGTCATCGCTTCGCAACCGCGACGATTGGCTTCCCACGCGAGGTCAAGCAACAACTCGGTTGCGATTCCCCGACTGCGCCACATCGGGTCTACAGCAATATTCGTGACGTGCGCATCATTTTCGACGTATAACAGCCCGCCGTATCCAACCAACTCGTCGCCGATCGTGCCCACCAAATAATGACGCTTGCCAACCCGGGCTTGTTCTAGCTCTTCGACGAACACTTGCGGCGTCCATGGTCGTGGATAAACCTGCTGCTCAATGGGCATTATTTTGCGAATATGCGCCCGTCGCATCGGCACGATCACCAAGTCTTGCGACGACTCGGCATCTGTGATCTGCAATTCGCCGTCATGATCAACTGCTTTTGCGCGAATGAAGCGATCCAAAATACTCATGACTTCACCCGCTGTTGCCAATTAATTTCGGCATCAGGTGCCCGCAAATAAAGTGCTTGCAACTCGGTCGCACTCTGCCATTGCTCAAGCAACGCCAACTCGGCAGCGATTAATGCCAACACCGCCGCACTCGGCTGAGCAAGTTGCTCGCTTGCCCATTCGATTGACAAGCCAGTTGTTTCGAACATCTCGCTCAACTTTTGGCGATAACGCAACGCACCATTACCGACAATCAAAGTTTCTTGACCGCGATCGACGATGTCAACAACGCAGTCGTCAAGAGTGCCGACTCGGGGTGGCTTCACTTCGATGCTCGACCCGATGTCGTTGCGATACATCGCCCAATAAAGTTCGCCGCGTCTGGCATCAATCGTCGACAGCACGACACGCTCGGTTGTCGACACCGAACGCGCCAAAATATCCAAACTTGAAACGCCGACAATTGGCACGTCAAGTACTTGTGCAATTGTTTTTGCCGACGCAATACCAACCCGCATGCCAGTAAATAAACCAGGGCCAATATCTACGGCAACCACATCAACTTCGCGCATCGAAACATCTGCTTGTGTGCACACGCTAGAAATCATCGGCGCGAGCAATTCAGCATGACGACGATCGCTCGTCACATGAGCGCTCGCTAGCAATTGCTTTGAGTTGTTTATCGCCACGCTTACCGCGTCGGTCGATGTATCTATCGCCAAGATAATCATCAGTCTCAGCCTCGCGCCAATACGGTGAATTTCGACGCCAATTCATCTGTCAGTTTGCGAAACCTGCTCTCCCATTGGGCGCCGCGACTCGAGACAGTCACACTTCGCACTTGCATCTCGTCTGTTTTGCCGCTTGCATCATTGGTCGCTTGATCAACGTGTTCAAAGCGCAACACCAATGCGTCGCCCAACTCGTCGCCAACAATGTCGCCCCACTCAACTGCGATAATCCCACCGCTGTCTTGCAATTCGTCGAGCCCCAAGTCTTCAAGTTCGCCAGTTCGCTCAAGGCGATATAGATCAGCGTGATGTAGAGCCATCCGCCCAGACCCATAGTTGTGCAACAAGTTGAAAGTTGGCGAGGTAATCAAATCTGTTACTCCGAGGGCGCGACCAAAAAACTGCGTGAACGTCGTCTTGCCCGCACCCATCTCACCTGCCAACACAACCATGTCTCGCGGCCGCACATGGCCAGCGATAATTTCTGCAAACCGCTGCGTTTCAGCCAAAGACCCGAGTGAAAATTTCACGAGCTCTACGCTTTATTTTCGACATAAACGCGAGGCATTCGCGCGCTAATGCCACAAACAATTTCGTAACCAATTGTTTCAAGGCGAGTCGCAATTTCGTTCGCCGAAATAGTTTCGCTATTTTGTGCGCCGAGCAAAACTGCTCGATCCCCGATTTTCACTTCAAGGTCTCCGCAGTTAACCATCAATTGATCCATCGTTACCACACCGACAATTGGGCAACGCTTGCCGCCGATTAAAACTTCACCGCCGACACTCCACAATCGGCGTGGCACGCCATCGGCATAACCAAGTGGCAGTGTGGCAATGTTTGCTGATTTTTCTAATCTCGCACGCAGACCATACGAAACACCTTCGCCAGCCGCAAGTCGCTGCACATGGCTTACCCGAGCATGTAACGACATCGCGGGTCGCAAACGACTGGCTACATCTTCAGTTTCATTGCTCGGTGAGATTCCGTAAATCGCAATGCCAACTCGCACGATGTCAGTCTTTGAATTCAGATTTCGCAGCAATGCCGCCGAATTAGAAGTGTGCACAAATTTCGGTCGCAACCCTTTGCGATCTAATTCGGCAACTATGTTGTCGAATCGTTGCTGTTGCTTGTCTGTCTCGTCATGGCTCGGCAAATCAGCAGCCGCAAAGTGTGTATAAATGCCATCAAGTTGCAACGAACTCACGGCATTTATTTGCTCAACTCGCGCTATTGCCGAAGCAACAGGCACGCCAACTCGATGCATGCCCGTATCAACTTTTAAGTGCACCTTGCCAACAACCCCGA
>JANRBC010000100.1 GCA_030727685.1 Ilumatobacteraceae bacterium | reverse complement strand
AATTCGTGCTTCGAATCTCGCTGCTAGATCAGCGAGCAAACGCAGTTGATCTTCGCTGAGCAAATATGTGCTGTGAGGTGCAACCCAACCAGTAGTGCCGATTGAGTCTCGAGGTGCTTGAAGCCATTGGGTGGCCCACTTCAGACGATCTTCAAACTTAAGTGGCTCGGGGCCATCAGACTCTAAAAAGTTTGGCCCAGTTTGTAGTCGCATAGAACTCGCCTTTGCGACTTCGACTGCTGCTTCAGGCAGGTAATACATGTCGAGAGAAGTGGTAATGCCACCGAGCAGAGACTCGAGTGCGGCAAGTTCAGTGCCGGCATATACGGCTTCATAATTGAGTACGCGTACTTCGGCTGGCATTAATCGAGCAAGGAAGTCTTCAAGGCTCATGTCATCACCTAGACCGCGAAACAGTGTCATGCCGAGGTGAGTGTGCGCATTGATCAAACCTGGCATCACGATTGCGCCATTTGCATCAATTGTTTCGAGTGCATTGTTGGCGATTGGTGATGAAGAAATTGCACGAATCGAACCGTCACCACCAACTACTAAAGAACCGTTTTCGATAACTGAAGCTGACTTATCAACAGTCACGATTTGCGCATTAGTTATTGCTAATCGGTCTTGTGTATTAATTGGCATTGCTATTTCTTTTCAGCTTCAAGATCAATTTGTTTGAGAATCGTGGCTAGCAGTCCACCAACGCGTGACGCCGAGGCTTTGCCGATTGCCAAAACTTCGTCACCAGAGAGTTTTTCGCCTGACAAGCCGGCAGCAAGATTGGTCGCAAGCGAAAGCGCCAGAACTTCTAGACCCATGTGGCGCGCGGCGATGGTTTCCATCACGGTTGACATACCTACGAGGTCAGCGCCCCATACTCGAGCAGCGCGAATTTCTGCGGGGGTTTCAAAATGCGGACCATGAAATCCCATGTACACACCCTCGTGAAGAGTTGGGTCGACGCGCTTGGCGATTGCACGAAGTCGCTGACTGTAGGCATCGGTCAAATCAACGAATCGGCCATGCAATGGCGCAGGTGCATCAGCACCAGTCAAAGGCGAGAAACCAGTCAGGTTGATGTGATC
Organism: Ilumatobacteraceae bacterium; assembly: GCA_030727685.1. Taxonomy (GTDB): domain Bacteria; phylum Actinomycetota; class Acidimicrobiia; order Acidimicrobiales; family Ilumatobacteraceae; genus BACL27. Next base: position 2,492 of record JANRBC010000100.1, on the reverse strand, counting down.
AGAAATTACCGCGGTTGCGCCGACACCCCAATCTTCGCGCAAACAACCAGCGGCATTTGTCAAGACAACGGTTTTGCAACCGGCAAATGAAGCAGTGCGCACTGCGTGCACAACGGCGTTGACACCGTGACCTTCATAAAGATGCGTGCGACCAGTTAGCAACAGCACTCGTGACTTGCCGACTAGAACACTTTTTAGTGTGCCACCGTGACCAATCGCCGAAGGCTTGATAAAGCCCGGAATTTCAGTGACTGAAATTTCGTTTGTGGCTTCAAGCACCGAAGCAGCGTGCGCCCAACCCGAACCCAAGACGGCTAATACATCGTGCGAACCACCAAATTTTTTCACGACAACGTCTGCGGCTTTCTTTGCCACTTCGTAGGCGTTGCCTGCAGTTGTGGTTTCCATAAAATCAGGCTACGGCGACTACTGAAATTTGTCTTACGAGGTAGCGCCTTCTAACTCATAGAGCACGATCGTGCTGTTCTTTGCTATCCATAGCCCAGCACCTGCCTGACGGAAGTATTTTTTCAATTCATTGCGATACCACAAACCAGAACGAGCATAGATTTCAAAATCTGTGACATCGCGGTCGACATTGTGACGTAGATCGCTTTTCGTCGGTACCTCGAAAAATAAAACATGTTTGGTCGCTTTAGCAAGATTTTTTATTGCGCTTCTTGCAGCACTGTCATTCAAATATTGCAACACACTTTGACAAATTACAAGATCAAACTTTCTCGATGGCGCCCACTCGCTGATGTCTCGAAGCTCGTGGCCATATTTCTGGCAAGCGTGTTCGCTGACATCGACAGACACAACCTTCGAGTGCTTGTGATTCTTGCGATACCAGTCAGACCAATAGCCGACGCCTGCGCCGATATCTAGAACCGAACGCACCGGAACATCCCACCATTTACAAAACTCATGAACAGCAGTTGCCAAAGTTTCTATCTTCAGACGCGAGTGCATCGGCGTTGTCGAATAAAAGCGTTTGAAAAACTCGGCGTCAAACTGAGATCTTGGCACCTGTGTTGTGTAGCAGGTATTTGAGTAGTCTTGCCACACGAGAAAAACTCATCGTAGAGACGAGACAAAATGTCGGTTTACAACACAAAAATCGCCGGGTTATCGGGCCAAGAAGATTTGCTTAGTTCTTTAAAAGGATCAGTGACGCTCGTCGTTAATGTCGCCTCGAAGTGTGGTTTGACGCCGCAGTACACGGCGCTCGAGGCACTGTACGAGCAATATTCAGCGCAGGGTTTTTCAATTCTCGGTGTTCCGTGTAATCAATTTGGTGCGCAAGAGCCCGGTTCAGCAGCTGAAATCGAGACTTTTTGCTCAACAAATTATGGCGTGACGTTTCCGATGTCCGAAAAAATTGAGGTCAATGGTGCAGGTCGCCATGATTTGTACAACACCCTGACAGTTGTGGCCGACGCAGAAGGTCACTCGGGTGACATTCGCTGGAACTTTGAAAAGTTTTTAGTTGATCGCAACGGCAAAGTCGTTTTTCGATTCAATCCGACTGTTGCCCCAGACGCACCAGAAGTCGTCAGTGCGATCAAAGAGCAACTAGACAAATAATTTATGCGCATCGTTAAGGTTGCCGCTCTTCAGATGTCGATGTCGACAGAAGTCGCAGCAAACATCGCTACAGCCGAGAGGCTTGTGCGCAGCGCCGCAAAACAAGGGGCGCAAATAATTTTGATCCCCGAACTCTTTGAGGGTCATTACTTTTGCAAAGATCAAACGACCGAAGATTTGAATCGGGCAATTGAGATGTCGTCGCACCCGACTGTCGCACATTTCGCCAAAGTTGCCAAAGAACTCAGTGTTGTTTTACCGATCAGTGTTTATGAGCGTGCTAATAATTCGTTGTTTAACTCAGTGGCGATCGTCGACGCTGACGGCAAGGTGCTTGGCACCTACCGCAAGAGTCACATTCCTGATGGTCCTGGGTACAACGAAAAGTTTTACTTCAGTCCTGGTGACACGGGTTTTAAAGTTTGGCAAACGAAATATGCCAAGATCGGCGTCGGCATTTGTTGGGATCAATGGTTTCCTGAAGCGGCTCGTGTGATGTCACTTCGTGGTGCCGAGATTTTGCTTTATCCGACGGCGATTGGTAGCGAACCGTCAAACGCCGAACTTGATTCATCTGGTCACTGGCAGCGTGCGATGCAAGGTCACGCGGCTAGCAACTTGATACCCGTGATGGCGGCAAATCGTACGGGTCGCGAAGTTGGCCGAGCAACTGAAATCACTTTTTATGGGTGCTCGTTTATCTGTGATGCAACTGGCGAAAAGGTGGCCGAAGCGAATCGCACTGAAGAAGCAGTTTTGGTTGCAAGTTTTGATCTTGAAGCTCAAAAACTTGCGCGAACTTTCTGGGGTTTGTTTCGCGATCGTCGACCAGAGTTGTATAAACCGCTACTAAGTCTTGACGGGTTCGATCAGTGAGCATGCCGGCCGAGTTTTCTCGGCACGAG
>JANRBC010000099.1 GCA_030727685.1 Ilumatobacteraceae bacterium | reverse complement strand
ACTTGACGCGCAAACTCTTGGGATCGTAGAACGGATCGAGCGACGCGGTGGCGCTAACACGCTCGCCGGCAACTTCGATTTCGTACTTTGCGTCTGTGACGAAAGTTTTGTCGGCAAGTCCGTTTTTGTTTGAGACATAACCCATGCCGAGCGACGCATTAACCGTATGGCCGAACATGCCAGACGTGATGCTGCCTACGATCTCGCCGTTACGCCAAATTGGTTCGTTGTGATAGAGCAAGCGCTCTGGGTCGGCAAGTGAGAATTGCACCATTCGTTTATTGAGACCCGCTTCTTTTTGTTTAGCCAGGGCATCGCGGCCAATAAAGCCGTCGCGCTTGTTCATTGCGACGACAAAACCAAGACCGGCTTCGAGTGGTGTGTCGTCGGGTGAGACGTCGTGTCCCCAGTGGCGATAACCCTTCTCGGTGCGCAACGAGTTGAGTGCGTGATAACCGGCATGTCGCAGCCCGAAATCTTTGCCCGCGGCTGTGATCGCATCGAAAACACCCATCGCAAATTCGGTTGGTATGTAGAGCTCCCAGCCGAGTTCGCCAACGTATGTAATGCGGTTTGCTCGAACTCTGGCATATGCCAAGTCGATAATTTTTGAAGTGCCGAATGCGAATGCTTCGTTAGAAAGGTCGTCTGGCGTAAGCGACGAGAGCAACGCTCGAGAGTTTGGCCCCATCACACTTAAAACCGCTTGGCCCGACGAAACGTCGATTGCCATTGCACGCGCCGAAGATGGGATGTGGTCGCGAAGCCATGCAAAGTCACGCACCTGAGTTGCAGCGGCGGTGACTATTAAATACGAATCAATTGCCTGGCGTGTGACCGTGAGGTCGGCTTCGATGCCGCCAGTTTCGTTGAGCCACTGTGTGTAGACGATTTTGCCAACTGGCACATCAACCTCGTTGGCGCAAATTTGATTGAGCACCGACATCGCATCTGGTCCTTGCAAAATAAATTTGCCAAACGACGACTGATCAAATATGCCAACCGCGTTGCGCACAGCGTTGTGCTCTTCGGCTGAGTATTTGAACCAATTCTGTTTGCCATACGTATATATGTATTCAGGTTTCACGCCAGCAGGCGCAAACCAATTAGTGCGTTCCCATCCGGCGACTTCACCAAAGCAAGCGCCGCGCTCGGCGAGGCGATCGTGCAACACAGATTTGCGAACGCCGCGAGCGGTTTCTGGTTGTCGAAATGGCCAGTGCATCGCATAGAGCAAGCCGAGTGTTTCAACGGTGCGGTCATGAAGATATTTTTTGTTGCGCTGATATGGCATCGAGCGACGAACGTCGACATCCCAAAGATCCATTGGAGGCTTGCCGTCGAGAATCCAGTCAGCGAGAACTTTGCCTGCGCCACCTGACGACTGAATGCCAATTGAATTGAAGCCCGCAGCAACAAAAAGATTTTCAACATCTGGCGATTCGCCGAGAAGATATCGATCATCGGGCGTAAACGACTCAGGACCATTGAAAAACAATCTGATGCCAGTTTTTGCAAGCAACGGCATGCGGTGTGTCGCCGCAGCAACCAATGGCTCGATGTGCTCAAAGTCTTCGGGCAATGATGTGAACGAAAATTCTTCTGAGATGCCCTTCATGCCCCAGGGTTTTGCGACTGGTTCGAACCAGCCGACCAAAAGTTTGCCGGCGTCTTCTTTGAAGTATCCGCAGCCATCTGGGTCGCGAAGCACCGGCATGTTCGGCGAAATTTCTGGCACTGCTTCAGTGACGATATAAAAATGTTCGGCAGCATGTAGCGGAACTATCGCGCCAGCGGCATCGCCGAGTTCGCGCGCCCACATGCCGGCACAATTGACAACGAATTCGCTTCGAATCTCAGACTTGGTGTTGCTGCCGTCGCCCAGAGTTGTTTTAACACCGACTGCGCGGCCATCTTCGACGATGATTGAGTCAACTTTGACATTCTCAAAAATTTTTACACCGTGCGAGCGTGCGCCCTTCGCGAGTGCTTGCGTCGTGTCAATTGGGTTGACAACGCCGTCGTTTGGCAGATGCACACCGCCGACCAGGTCGTCGACGCGCGCCAAAGGCACAAGTTCGGCAATTTCCTTTGGTGAAATTATGTTGACGTCTAGGCCGAAAACACGGGCCATCGAAGCGCCACGCTTGAGTTCTTCGAATCGTTCATGATTTGGGGCAACAGCAACAGAGCCACGCTGTTGAAAACCAGTCGCCTGGCCCGTTACATCTTCGAGCGTTTTGAAGAGATTGGTTGTGTATTGCGCAAGGCGCGTCAGGTTATGAGTTGCACGCAATTGGCCGACAAGACCGGCTGCATGCCAAGTGGTGCCACAAGTAAGTTGCTTGCGTTCGAGCAAGACGACGTCTGTGCAACCACGCAAGGCCAGGTGGTAGGCAACACTGCATCCGACGATGCCGCCACCGACGATTACGACGCGAGCATTAGTCGGAAGTTCTGCCATTTGAAGCCTCTTATTTTGTTCACAATTTGTTTATTTGTCGCCTGATTCTTTAGCCTTGTCAACGCTACAGTTTGGCACTGGTTTTGAAGAATTTGGCGCCAAAAAAAGTGCAGTTTTAGAGAGGGTGCGGTCAAGGCGATGGGCGAGAGAGCAAAAGTTGTAATTATCGGTGGCGGCATCGCAGGTTGCAGTGCGCTTTATCATCTCGCAAAAATGGGTTGTACCGATGTGTTGTTGCTCGAGCGCGATGAACTTACATCTGGATCGACTTGGCATGCGGCCGGAAACGTGCCGACATATTCGACTAGTTACAGCATCATGCAGGTTCAGAAGTATTCGGCAGCGCTTTATCGAGAGTTGGCAAAAGACAAAGATTTTCCGATCAGTTATCACGTGACTGGCTCAGTACGTCTCGCGCACAGCGAAGAGCGCATGGCTGAGTTTCGTCACGTTAAAAGCATGGCCCGCGCAAACGACATGGAGTACGACATGCTCACTCCGGCTGAACTTGTCGATCGATATCCATTGCTGAAAACCCACGACCTACTTGGCGCTTTATGGGATCCACTAGACGGCGATATTGACCCCTCGCAAGTTACTCAGGCGATGGCGCGTGCCGCGCGCGCACTTGGCGCACGCGTGCGACGTAATGAGCGAGTCACCGCGTTGCGTCAACACAAAAACCATGAATGGACGGTTACGTCACTTGCTGCCGGTGTTGAAACCGAAATTGAGTGCGAAATCGTGATCAACGCCGCCGGCTATCGAGCAGGCGAAGTGATGGATCTAATCGGTCGACATCTGCCGATCATGACAATGGCTCACCAATACCTGATAACAGAAGAAATCGACGAACTTGCTGCGCGCACCGAACCATTGCCGCTGCTTCGCGACCCCGACACTTCTTATTACTTGCGTCAAGAGCGCAACGGTTTCATTCTCGGGCCATACGAATGGCAAGCAACACCGATGTGGCTCGACGGTATTCCAGATCAGTTCGCCAATATGTTGTGGTCAGAAGATCTCGAGCGTCTCGAAAAACAAATTCTTGATGCTGGCGAGCGCGTGCCAGTTCTCGGCGAAGCAGGCATTGCCAAAGTTGTCAACGGACCAATTCCGTATGCGCCAGATGGCAACCCATATCTCGGACC
>JANRBC010000098.1:12860-19224 GCA_030727685.1 Ilumatobacteraceae bacterium | reverse complement strand
ATGACTGCTGACTTGCGCAAGAAAGTCGAGACTTCATCAAAGAGAGCACTTGTGACGATTGCGTTTGTTGCTGTTGCACGAGAAGGTCTTGAAACCGCCTTGTTTTTGCTGAGTGCCAAAACTGAAACAGCGTCTGGTTCTTCAGTTGTTATTGGCGGTCTGATTGGTTTGGTTGTTTCGATAGCTATTGGCGTCGCTATTTTTAGAGCAGGTAGCCGTGTAAACCTCAAGACTTTTTTTAACGTGACAGCAGTTTTGTTACTGATGTTCGCCGCTGGTCTCGCAGGCAAGACGGTTCACGAATTTCGTGAACTCCTTGGTTTAGAAACTGGTTATTTGATTGAGTCAGCGTGGACAATTGAAAGTGGAATATGGTCTGCCGGCGGAACTTTTTATGATTTCATGCGCGGATTATTTGGTTGGCATGCAAATCCTGAGAGAGTCCGCGTGATCGCATATTTGGCTTACTTGATACCAGTTCTTGCGATTTATCTAAAGAGACCGAAAGCAGAGAAGCAACTAGTCTCTTAATCTATGACAGTTCGCGATAGCGGCAAGCCAGTAAATGTAAAACCGCGCAGTCGCGACGTAACCGACGGCAATCAAAAAGCGGCATCGCGTGCGATGTTGCGTGCAGTTGGTCTGGGCGATGACGACTGGGTGAAGCCACAAGTTGCTATTGCCAATTCATGGAACGAAGTTACGCCGTGCAATGTTTCGTTGAAGCGACTTGCTGCTCGCGCCAAAATTGGTGTGCGCGAAGCAGGTGGTGTTGCACTTGAATTTGGCACGATAACTGTTAGCGATGGCATCAGCATGGGTCACGAAGGTATGCGTGCTTCGCTTGTGAGTCGTGAAGTGATTTGCGACAGCGTCGAAACAGTGATGCACGCTGAGCGTTTTGATGGATTCGTCGGTTTGGCTGGTTGCGATAAGAGCATTCCGGCGATGTTGATGGCTGCTGCACGACTCAATTTGCCGAGTGTTTTCGTTTACAACGGATCAACTTTGCCCGGCGTACACAATGGCAAGAACATTGACATCACCACCGTGTTCGAAGCGATTGGTGCATGCGCCGCCGGAAAAATGTCGCAGCAAGAACTCGAAGAAATCGAACGTGAAGCTTGCCCAGGCGAAGGAGCATGCGGTGGCATGTTCACCGCAAACACGATGTCGAGTATTGCCGAGGCACTCGGCATGAGTTTGCCAGGCAGTGCGTCGCCACCGGCCATTGACTCGCGACGTGACGACGATGCGCAACGAGCGGGTGCAGCAGTTGTCAACTTGTTGCGTCTCGGCATTTATCCGCGTGACATCATGACTAAAAAAGCATTTGAAAATGCGATTGCAATTGTCAACGCATTAGGTGGCAGCACTAATGCGGTGTTGCATTTGTTGGCCATCGCCAACGAGGCTGGCGTGCCATTGTCGCTTGACGACTTCAATCGCATCGCAGCAAAAGTGCCGCACATTGCAGATACGAAGCCTGGCGGCAAATATCACATGACAGATATTGATCGAGTCGGCGGTGTGCCAGTCGTGATGAAACACTTGCTTGACGCGGGTCTATTGCATGGCGATGTGATGACGGTTACCGGAAAAACGATGGCCGAAAACTTGGCCGAGTTGAACCCACCGGCGCCAGACGGCGAAGTGATTCATCCGTTGTCGAATGCAATTCACGCCGAAGGCGGAATCAACATTTTGCGCGGCTCGCTCGCGCCGAATGGTGCAGTAGTAAAAGTTGCAGGTCTCTCAGCAGAGCAGATGCACTTTGAAGGCCCAGCGCGAGTTTTTGATGGCGAAGACGGCGCAATGGCTGCAATTTTGTCGGGCGATATCAAACCGGGCACCGTGCTTGTGATTCGTTATGAAGGCCCGAAGGGTGGGCCCGGAATGCGTGAAATGTTGGCGATTACTGGGGCGATGAAAGGTGCAGGTCGAGGCAGTGACTGTGCGTTGATTACTGACGGTCGATTTAGCGGTGGCACTTGGGGTTTTTGCATCGGTCATGTTGCACCAGAAGCAACTAGCGGCGGACCAATTGCGTTTGTAAACGACGGAGACAAAATTTTGATTGATGTACCTTCGCTAAAACTTGACTTGCTGATTTCTGAAGCCGAGTTAGCGAATCGCAAAAAAGGCTGGAAGCCGAACCCTCCGCGTTATACGAGTGGTGTTCTGGCGAAATTTGCCAAACTTGCACAAGGTGCTGATCGCGGAGCGATCACAAACATCATCGAATAAATTGATTTACGACGTCGGCGAATTTTTCGCCCGCGTCTTCTTGCAAAAAGTGAGCAGCATCGGCAATCGTCGTGTGCGGTTGGCCGTCACAGCCAGGTATCTCACGCTGAAAATATTTTTCGCCACCAGCAGTAACTGGGTCGCTGTCGCTAAACGCGGTTAGAAATGGCTTGTTGAATTTTCGCAAAGACTTCCATGCCTCAACATTTGCCTGTGATGACGGATCGTCAGGTGTGATCGGCACGAGTGTCGGAAACGCTCGAGCACCAGCCTTATAACTTTCATCAGGAAACGGTGCGTCGTATGCGGCCCGCACTTCATCTGTGAGTGGCTTTATCTTGCAACCACCTTGCATGATTGCTCCGACATTGAACACCGGCGTTTCTTGGCTGTATTTGCGCCACGCCATGAATGCATCACTTGGTGGGCGATCACCGACATTCAAAAAAGTGTTTGCAGCGACGACTCGAGAATATCTTTCAGGCATCGCAGCAACAAGACGCAAACCAATCAACCCGCCCCAGTCTTGACAAACCAGAGTGAGATTGTTTAGATCATTTGCAACGAGCCATTGCGTCATCCAATCGACATGACGTTCATATGTGTAGTCAGAAGTTTCGCTTGGTTTGTCACTTCGACCAAAACCAACTAGGTCTGGCGCGATAACACGGTGACCAGCTGCAACAAACCGCGGAATCATTTTTCGATAAAGAAACGACCAACTTGGTTCGCCGTGCATGCACAAAACTGTTTCGCCTGAAGTGCCTGCACCAGTATCAACATGATGAATGCGAAGCTTGACCGAATCTGAAGTCGTCGCTTCGACGAGCGTGTATTTCGGCTCGTAAGGCCAGTCGGGAAGCGAGTTAAATCGCTCGTCGGGGGTCTGCAGAATCTTCATATTTTGGGTTGCGAATAGAACACAGTACTGCCACACTAGAAGGGATGTTTAATTCAAAAGGCACTCTTAGCGTTTCTGTCGTCGTCATTCTCTAGGCGCGCGCTCTAAAGCGTGCGCCGAAAACCTCCCGCCAGGGAGGTTTTTTTATTCCCCAAATTTAAATCAGTGAAAGAAACTTAGAAGTAAAAGCAACAGGAGATCAAAATGAAATCGAATCAACAACTAACAGGAGCCGAAGCCCTGATCAAGGGTCTGGAGCTAGAAAAAGTTGAAGTGATGTTCGGGTTGCCAGGTGGCTGCATTTTGCCGGCGTATGACCCACTAATCAAGTCGAGCATTCGCCACATTCTTGTTCGTCACGAGCAAGGCGCTGGTCATATGGCCGAAGGTTACGCACATGTAACTGGTCGACCAGGTGTAGCGATGGTGACAAGCGGTCCTGCGGCAACAAACTTGGTTACTCCGTTGTGCGATGCATACATGGACTCGATCCCGATGGTGGCCATAACTGGCCAGGTGCCGACGAGCGCAATCGGCACTGATGCATTTCAAGAGTGCGACACAGTTGGCATCACACGAAGCATTACAAAACACAACGAACTTGTAATGAGTGCAGATGATCTGCCTTTGGCGATTCGTCAAGCGTTTCATATTGCAACAACTGGTCGACCTGGCCCAGTGTTGATCGATGTACCTAAAGACGTTTTGCAAAACATGATGACTTGGCACTGGCCTTCAGACGATGAAGTGATCGACAGTTTGCCTGGTTATAAGCCAACGACCAAGGGTCATCCGCGGATGATCAAAGAAGCGGCGAAGTTGATTCTCGAATCGAAACAGCCGATTCTTTATGTTGGTGGCGGCGTATTAAAAGCACGTGCAGCAGAAGCGTTGCGTGAACTTGCAGAGTTGATGAACATTCCGGTTGTTACGACATTGATGGCGCGTGGCGCGTTTCCTGACAATCATCCGTTGTGTTTGGGTATGCCTGGCATGCACGGCACTGCAACCGCAGTTACTGCGATGCAACGGGCTGATTTGTTGATTGCACTCGGCTCACGATTCGATGATCGAGTAACCGGCAAAGTTTCGACTTTTGCGCCAGACGCAAAGATCATTCACGTTGATATTGACCCTGCTGAACAAGGCAAGGTGCGCAAGCCTGACGTGCCGATCGTTGGAGACTGCCGATTGGTGATCGAAGAAATGATTGTGGCGTTGCGAGACTTGATGGCAGGCGGCACGAAGCAAGCAGATATCTCTGCGTGGCGCAGTCGCGTAAACGGCTGGAAAGAAAACTTTCCTCTTGCTTACGAGCCAAGCGAGCCAGGTGCTGCGCTCAAGCCACAATATTGTCTTGAAAAACTTCGCGATGCTTCGCCAGAAGGCACAATTTTGGTGTCGGGCGTTGGACAACACCAGATGTGGTCAAGCCAGTTCTGGCATTTCAACGAACCATATACATGGGTTAACTCTGGTGGTCTTGGCACGATGGGTTTCTCGGTGCCTGCAGCGGTTGGCGCAAAAGTTGGTCGTCCAGACAAAACAGTTTGGGCAATTGACGGCGACGGTTGTTTCCAGATGACAGCTCAAGAGTTGATCACCGCATCAGTTGAGCAGATACCGATCAAGGTTGGCATCTTGAACAACTCGAACTTGGGCATGGTTCGTCAGTGGCAAGAAATGTTCTACGACAACCGCTACAGCCAAGTGCACTTCTCAGAGTCGGTTCCTGATTACGTGAAGATGGCAGAGTCAATGGGTTGTGTTGGCATTCGTGTTGAAGCACCAGAAGAAGTTGAGTCGGCAATCGACAAAGCAAACAGCATCAATGATCGACCAGTCGTGGTCGAGTTCAGAGTTGCGCCAACCGAGCAGGTGTTTCCGATGGTGGCCGCAGGTCGTAGCAACGACGAAATTATGTTGCAACCATCTCAAGAAATGCGAAGAGAGTTGTTGCGATGACGACATCTAATCCTTTCGGTAGCGAACCGAATCATCACGTTCTCTCGGTGTTGGTGCAGAACCGACCTGGTGTTTTGGCACGAGTTGCTTCGCTGTTTGCGCGTCGTGGTTACAACATTTTCTCGCTTGCCGTAGCGCCGACCGAGCAAGAAGATTACAGTCGCATCACGATTGTCGTTGATCTTGAGAGTGCAACTCTTGAGCAGATGGTCAAGCAGTTGTTCAAACTTGTAGATGTAGTGCGAATTTCAGAACTCGACCCACGCAACTCTGTTGAACGCGAATTGATGGTTGCCACCGTGCGTTCGACTGCCGAACAGCGCGGTCAAATTGTCGAACTCGTAAACATCTTTGAGGGCAAGATTCTTGGGGTTGGCCCAGAAGCGCTGAGCGTAAGCCTGGACGGAAGCCCCGAAAAACTCAACGACTTTTCAGAATTGCTGCGACAATATGGAATCATTGAATCTCAACGCACGGGTCGCGTGGCGTTGCCAAAACTAGATCGCACTGCTCGTGTTCGTGCAGTGAAAGAAACCAAGGGAAAGGCAAGTTAATGGCTGCAAATGTTTACTACGAGAAAGACGCTGACCCGTCGATTATTCGCTCAAAGAAAGTTGCGATTGTCGGCTACGGCTCGCAAGGTCACGCGCATGCGTTGAACCTGAAAGAGTCGGGCGTTGATGTTGTTGTCGGCTTGCGCGAGGGTTCGACCTCGGCGGCAAAAGCAACCGCAGCAGGATTAAAAGTTTTGTCGATTGCCGAAGCCACCAAGTGGGCAGATGTGATCATGATTCTTGCGCCAGATACCGAGCAAAAAAAGATTTACGACGAGCACATTAAGGCAAACCTCGCTGACGGCAAAGCGATTGCATTCGCACACGGTTTCAATATTCGTTTCGAGCGAATCTCGCCGCCAAAGGGTGTAGACGTAATCATGATTGCGCCAAAGGGCCCAGGGCACTTGGTGCGACGCACGTTCACCGAAGGTGGCGGAGTGCCGGCATTGATTGCGGTGCATCAAGATGCAACAGGCAAGGCAAAAGCATTGGCTCTGTCGTATGCCGAAGCAATCGGTGGCGCTCGTGCAGGAGTAATCGAAACGTCATTTCCAGAAGAAACAGAAACTGACTTGTTCGGTGAGCAAGTTGTGTTGTGTGGCGGCGTGACTTCGCTCGTGATGGCGGGTTTTGAAACACTTGTTGAAGCTGGTTATGCACCCGAGATGGCATATTTCGAGTGTCTGCACGAAGT
>JANRBC010000098.1:4562-12760 GCA_030727685.1 Ilumatobacteraceae bacterium | reverse complement strand
GCACAACATGCGCAGAATTTGTTTGCACTTGCCGAGATCGGAAACATCTATACCCGCATCATGAACCCGACTCAAGGTGTGCTTGAAGCTCGACTGTCGTCACTCGAGGGTGGCATCACAACTGCAGTTGGTTTGCCTGGCGCACTTGCAGTTAGTTCGGGTCAATCAGCAGAGTTGTTGGCGATTTTGACACTCGCCGAGGCTGGTGCGCACATTGTTGCTTCACCGAGTTTGTACGGCGGCACATACAACTTGTTTCACTATACGTTGCCAAAATTTGGCATAGAAGTGAGTTTTGTCGAAGACCCAGACAATCTTGATCAGTGGCGCGCAGCGATCAAGCCAAACACAAAAGCGTTTTACGGTGAAGTTTTGGCGAACCCGCGCAACAACGTGCTTGACATTGAAGGCATCGCAAAAGTTGCCCATGAAAACGGTTTGCCGTTAATCGTCGACAACACAGTGCCAACACCATATTTGATTCGACCAATTGAATGGGGCGCAGACATTGTCGTGCACTCATTGACAAAATTTATTGGCGGACACGGCACGAGCATCGGTGGCGCAATTATTGATGGCGGCACGTTTGATTTCGGCAAGGGCGATAAGTTTCCAAACTTCACACAACCTGACCCGAGTTATCACGGCTTGGCTTATTGGCCAGCGCTGGGTGCTGGGTCGTTCATTATTAAGGCACGCGTGCAGATGTTGCGTGACTTGGGCATGGCGACAACACCCGACAATGCGTTCAACTTCTTGCAGGGTCTTGAAACATTGTCTATGCGAATGGATCGCCACTGGGCAAATGCACAGCAAGTTGGCGAATATCTCGCCAAGCACGCGCAGGTTGAAGAAGTGTTTTATGCAGGTCTGCCGACGAGCAAATGGCATGAACGCGCCAAGCGGTATGGTCATGGCAAGGGTTACGGATCAGTGTTGGCTTTCAACATCAAAGGTGGCGTCGAGGCTGGTCAAAAGTTTGTTGCGGGCCTCAAATTGCACAGTCATGTTGCCAACATTGGCGATGTTCGCAGCCTCGTGATTCACCCGGCTTCAACGACTCATAGTCAATTGACGCCGGCAGAGCAGGCTTCAACTGGCGTGTTTCCAGGACTGATTCGTCTATCTGTGGGCCTTGAGTCAATCGAGGATATTTTGGCTGACCTGGACGAAGGCTTTAACGCAGCCCGATAATTCACCTGCCGTTCACTTCTGATTAATTCTCGGTTAAGCACTTGATGTGAGAATTGGGCCGTGACGATTGTCGAAACACCTGAACCCCGTCAAATGATGGTGGTCTACAGCAGGGCAGACAGAATTTTTCGACGCATTGTTACTGGTGGTGCTTTAACTTCTTTGTTATTGCTCGGGTTTATCACGGCATTTTTGGTCATGCGAAGCGCGGAAACTTTCAGGCAGTTTGGTTTGGATTTCATCACGGGCTCAGAGTGGTTTTCGGCCGGCGAAGATCCACTCGGTGGTGCAGTTGAAGGGGCCGTAGAAGAGGTCGATGAGAGTGTTTTCTCAATCGGCCCAATGATCGTGGGCTCGCTTGTTGTAGCGCTGATTGCCATGTTGATTGCCCTACCCCTGTCAATAGGCGGCGCTCTTTATATCGAGTTTTATGCGCCGCGATCTATTTATCGAGTGCTCGTCTCGCTGCTCGACCTAGCAGCGGCGATTCCTTCTTTGATTTTTGGTCTTTGGGGCATTCAAGTCTTCACCGCCATTGGCGTGCGGTGGGCCACGTTGCTTAATGATCGACTTTCTTTCATACCGATTTTTTCTGTTGAATTTGAAAACTTTGGTCGAAGTCCATTTGTCGCAGGTTGCGTATTGGCCGCTTTAGTTGTGCCGATTACAACTTCTGTCTCACGAGAGGTTTACTCTCGAACCCCGCGTGACTTAATCGATACTTGTTTTGCGCTCGGCGGATCAAAGTGGGGTGCAATCAGATCGGTTGTCATGCCATACGGTAAAAGTGGCGTGATTGCAGGCGCGATGTTGGGTCTTGGGCGAGCCCTTGGTGAGACCGTTGCGATTTATCTGATGTTGAATCTAGTTTTTAGGTACTCCTTTGAAATACTTGACTCAGCCGGAGGAAACGTTGCGTCGATGATCGCCTTAAAGTTTGGCGAGGCGACTGACAAAGAAATTTCTGCACTGATCGCATCTGGCCTCGTGCTGTTTATTATCACACTGATTGTCAACATGATCGCGTCGAGCATCGTCGCAAGAACGACGCCAAGAGCATGAGCACTGTAGCAAATGCTGGCCAGTTGACGACTGCCGAACCTCGTCGACCATGGGCGGTCAGTCGCTCGAAACGACTGCTGGGTTTTGGTCGCATGTTGACTTTTGCAGTTGCTGCTTTTGTTGCCACTATTTTGACACCGCTTGCCAACTTTGATGGCTGGGCAGTTGCATTCTTATTGATCAACCTTGCGTGGGTCATTGGTATCGCATCAAAACTTGGAGCAAAAGAACGACGAGATGCAGTTTTGCGAGTAGTTATAACTTCGCTCGCTGTTCTTGCATTTGTGCCTTGGTTGTCAATACTTGTGACCGTGATCTTAAAGGGTTATCGAGCGGTTTATCCCGGTTACTTCATTTCTGATATGCGTACTTCAACCCCAGACGATGAGTTGAACATCGGTGGCGCGGGTCATGCGATTGTTGGATCTTTAATCATGGTTGCAATTGCAACTGTCGTGACTCTTCCGCTTGGCATTCTCACCGGAATTTATCTAACCGAAGTTCGTGGTCGTCTTACATTTTTGGTGCGATTTATTGTTCAATCAATGGCGGGTGTGCCGTCGGTGGTTGCGGGTCTGTTTATTTTTGCAACGGTGGTCAAATCGATGGGTCAATATTCAGGACTCGCAGGAGGGCTCGCACTTGCAGTGTTGATGTTGCCAACTGTTTCTCGCACGGCTGAAGAAGTTTTGAAACTGGTTCCTGACGATATTCGGAGCGCCGGGTATGCGTTGGGCGCTCGTCAATGGCGAACTGCTCTTTTGGTTGTGTTGCCAACAGTTCGTGCCGGACTAAGCACGGCGGCAATTCTTGGTGTTGCCCGTGTGATTGGTGAAACGGCACCACTTCTATTGACATCGTTGAATACCAATGGATTTGTATGGAACCCAATCGGCGGAACCGTTGCGTCGCTACCAACGTATATTTTCGCGATGTTTATGTATGGCACAGAGTATTCAAACGCCCGTGCGTGGACGGGATCGCTCGTATTGTTGGCATTAGTCTTCTTCTTTTTCATAATTGCACGTCGACTGGGAAACAAGTCGGCTCTAAAAGCCAACGCAAACCGTCGAAAGTAGATTAAGAATGAACCAAAGGACACTCAATATGACACAGACTCAGATCACCACAAATCAGAGCGCGAATCAGCAAAATGGTGAAACTAGTAAATTTATTGGGCTTGAGACCCAAGGTGTGCATGCTTGGTTCGGTAAGCATCATGCGCTGTCGAATGTTTCGCTTCGATTTCCTGAGCGGACGGTCACTGGTTTAATTGGTCCATCAGGGTGTGGAAAATCAACTTTCATTCGACTTTTGAATCGCATGCATGAATTTATTCCGTCAGCAGCGATGGCAGGGTCGGTTTTGTTAAACGGCTCAGACATTTACGCTCCAGAAGAAGACCCAGCAATGATTCGATTGAAGGTCGGAATGGTTTTCCAGAAGCCAAACCCATTTCCGGCGATGACGATTCGAGAAAATGTTCTAGCCGGAATCAAATTGGCCCATTTAAAACGCTCGAATCATGATGAAATTGTCGAGCAATGTCTGACGCGTGCGGGTTTATGGAAAGAAGTAAAAGATCGACTGCAGGCATCTGGCGGTTCGTTGTCGGGTGGGCAGCAACAGCGTCTTTGCATTGCTCGGTCTTTGGCAGTTGAACCACAAGTACTGCTGATGGACGAGCCGTGTTCGGCGTTAGACCCCGGCAGTACTTTGCGAATTGAAGAGACCATTAAAGAGCTTGCAGAAAAAATCACGGTAATTATTGTTACGCACAACATGCAACAGGCGAGTCGCGTCAGTGACCACTGTGCATTTTTCTTGACAGATGGTGGGCCGGGCTATTTGGTTGAAGCCGATGCAACTCGAAAGATGTTCACCAACCCGACTGACTCGCGAACTGCTGACTATGTTCAGGGCAAGTTCGGCTGACAGTTAACTTACTGTTTACCTCTGCGTTGCCGATTCGTCTTCTGGTTGTGGCGCTCAGTTAATTGTGGGCTCGTACTGTTTCGTAAGGAAATAGTCATCAAACCAAAAGGAGAAATCATGAATAAACGTTCAAAGCGTTTCGTCGCTGTGATGATCACAGCAGCGAGCGTTCTTTCGAGTGCATCGATTGCGAAAGCAGAAAATGTAACCGGAGGAGGCGCATCGTTTCCAGTGCAATTTTTGACTCCGGCAATTGCCGAATTCAACAAAACATTCGGCCACAACTTGACTTATACCTCGACAGGTTCGGGTACAGGTAAGAAAAACTTTAAATCAGGCACGTTCAAGTTTGCGGGTACTGACTCGGCCGTAGGTTCGAAAGACCTTCCGACATTTGGCTGGACATACATTCCTTACGTAGCGGGTGCTATTGCGATTGCGTATCGTCTCGATGAACTCGGCGGCGCGACACTTTCGCTTAGCCCAGGAACTATCAACGGTATTTTCGGTGGAACAGTTGAAAGGTGGAACCACCCAAGCATTGCAAATGACATCAAGACGAACCCAACATGGGCAAATCAAAAAAAGAAGTCAGATGTAAGGGGTGCGACAGCTTTGTGGGAAAATATTTCAACAACTTCTGCAAAAGTGACTGTTTCAATGTTGCCAGCGACGTTGAAGTCGAACAAAGGCAAAAAAATTGAGTGGTACAACGACAAAACAAAGAAAGTCTTGAAGTCGTTAACAGTTGGCTCAAAAGCTGAAGTGAACATGACTTCAAGAGTTAAGCCAACTGACACATTCTCGATCAAAGTTGGTGGCAAGACAATTGCAACCTTCAAGCAGGTCAAAGTCACTCTTCCTGACAGAGCAATTCAAGTTGTTTATCGTGCAGATACTTCGGGTACAACCAACAACTTCTGTCAGTACATGAAGGGCGCAGTGAACTCAGACTGGGTAATCAATGACGCATTTCAGTCATGTGTGCCGGGTGGAGTGACGAAGTTTGGTTCACGTTTTGTCGGTCAGCCACAGAACAACAACCAGGCGAATTACATTGCTGACACGAATGGTGCGATCGGCTACGCCGAAGTTGCTTATGTGACCGACCCGACTCGTGCATCAAAAGGTATTCGCGCAGCAAATATTCGCAACGCCGCTGGAGCCTTTGTGGCGCCGACTGCAGCCGGATATAACTCACACCTTGCAGGTGGAGCTCAAGACTCGCGCGGACTCATTTCGTTCGACTGGAAGCAGACAACGAACAAAACCGCCTATTCACTTGGCGCGGTAACTTATGGTTTGTGCCAGACCTCATCTGACGCAAAGAACAAAGTCGTCGCACAGTTCTTCGAATGGATGCTTAAGGACTTTGGTCCAAAGAATGCTGAAGCTCTCGGTTACACACCAATCCTTGGTGCGTCGGCAGCTAAAGGTGTCGACCTGGCCAAGAAGTGTGGTGCAGGCTGATAGTCAATTAAGAACTAAATGAAAGGCCCCGGGCAATGCCCGGGGCCTTTTTTATTTAAAATTGATGGCAAAGTCAGAAATTAGATCTTCAACTCGGCGACGAATGTCATCTCGAATTTGTCGAACTGCTTCAACACCAAGGCCTGCAGGGTCGTCGAGCGCCCAATCTTCATAGCGCTTGCCAGGAAAAATTGGGCAGGTGTCACCACAACCCATTGTGATAACCACATCTGCGGCTTGAACAATTTCGACAGCGAACGGCTTCGGAAATTCATTAGCGATGTCAATGCCAACTTCGCGCATTGCTTCGACTGCAGATTCGTTTAGGTCTTTTCCGGGGAGTGATCCGCCAGAGTAAACCTCGATTTTTCCGCGCGATAAGTGTCGAAGCCAACCCGCTGCCATCTGTGAGCGGCCCGCATTGTGCACGCAAACGAAAAGAACAGATGGTGGAGCATCGGTGATCAAACCCCGATTTTTTGCGAGAGCACGAAGGCGGTCGTCTGCGTATCTTGAAGTAAAAACTGCGATGAAAGTACGGACCTTCGCGTCAGCGAAACTCTTATATGACTCTTTTACGACTGGAAGTATGTCGCTTTGGTCAAACTTCCCGGCGTATTTGCGGGAAAGTTGGTTCACGGCACTGTCAATAATCTCATGCTCTTCGGTTGGTTGGACAAAACTCATTACTGCTCCTTTTTTGTGCTTAATTACTTGACGAGTGGTTGAATTCGCTCGACGAGTTCTTGAAAAGTTTTTTCGAAGGCTGCCATCGTGCCGAGTTCAGCAGGATCGGGCATTGACCAATGAAGACGGCTAAGTGGATTTGCGATGTCGTCATGCGATTGATCGCAAACGGTGATTATGGTCTTGCCCTTGATTTTGAGACTTTCGAGGTCTCGGGGCCTGGCGTTTGAGAGATCGAGTCGGTGCTGTTCGGCAATCTTGATTGTGAGCGGGTGCAAGTTCAGAGCTGGTTCAGTGCCCGCGCTTGCCACATTTTCACCAGTTACTGACCGCCAGATTGCTGCAGCAATCTGAGATCGTGCCGAATTTTGTCGACAGACAAAAACAACTTGGTTGATTTTGTTGGCAGTGCTGAGCAAATCGTTGTTGTTTCTGGTCAGTTTGACGAAACGTTTGCGACCATCAGCGTGAGACTCGGTGCGCTCAATTAAACCGGCAAGTTCAAGAACATCAAGATGGTGGGCAAGAAGGGCAGAGCGAATTTCGAATTTTTCGATTAGCTCACCAGGTGTGCGGTCTGACCATACGAGCTCTTCGACAATTTCAAGTCGAAGTTCGTCACCGAGGGCAGCAAAAACTTGAGCACGCCGTTTTGATGAGGTCACACTTCAAATATAACTCTCTCAATAAATTTTGAGAGAGTTATATAAGTGAATTTTTGGTGAACTCAGATGTCTTCGTCGGGTTGCTCGCGAAGAAATTTTTCGAATTCGGCGCCAAGATCGTCGGCGCTCGGAATTTCGATTTGGGTGCGGGCGTCATAGTCAGCCTCAAGTTGTGCGAGGTGCTCTGAAACATGGGCATCGCCTTCGACCGCAGCGTCATGAAGTTCTTCCCAACGCTGAATTTCTTCGTAAAGTTCGGCATGGCGTGTCGGCACGCCGAGAACGATTTCAAGGTGGCGCAATAATGCGGCGCTTGATTTTGGGTGCTGAGCATTGGTCAAGTAGTGCGGCACGCCGACACGCAACGAAACTGCCGCGAGTTGTTCGCGTTCGAAGCGCTCTTGCATCACGCCGACTATGCCAGTGACACCTTGATATGTGGGTCGCGAAAGTTTGAGTCGACGTGCGAGCGCTGCGTTAGTCGTGCTGCCAAACACAGATGGCGTGCGCGAGTGAGGTATTGCTTCGGCGATTGCGCCAACGGTGACAGCAACCGTGCAGTTGAGATTTTTGGCGGTCTGCAGAACACATTCAGAAAAGATGTTCCAGTGGGTGTGCGGCTCAACACCAGAAAGAACGACTAGATCGCGAGAACCCTCGGGAAATCGCGCGATGACGATGTCGTTTTCTGGCCAACGAATTTTTCGTTCGTCGTCTTCGTTGAAATAGACCTCAGGGCGTTCATGGGTGAAGTCGAAAAATGGGTCGGGGTCAATGCTGGCGACGACTGTGACGGCGCGATCGTCGAGGCACCACTCGAGCGCGGCGGTTGCGGCACCCGCGGCGTCAAACCATCCTCGAAGAGCGATTACGAGTACGGGGTCGCGCAAGTTAGGGACAGCGTCCCAATCGGCTTCGAGCACATCTTCAATATTCATCGCAAGTTCTGAAAATGACCGTGACAAATTACTTCCACTGTGTAAGCATGGCAGCCGTGGTTGCGAATTCACTACCTAAATCTCGAGTTTCAAAACGACTTGCGGCGATTGCCGAGTCGGCGACACTGGCTGTTGATTCGAAAGCCAAGGCGCTGCAGGCAAAAGGTGAGCACGTAATCGGATTTGGTGCGGGCGAACCTGACTTTCCGACACCTGAATATATTGTCGAAGCAGCAGTGCGGGCGGC
>JANRBC010000098.1:0-4462 GCA_030727685.1 Ilumatobacteraceae bacterium | reverse complement strand
GTGCCAGTCGTGATTGACACGACACAAGAGACTGAATTTAAAGTAACTGTTGAACAACTCGAACGAGCCAAGACGCCAAAGACGAAAGTTTTGTTGTTTGTTTCGCCAGACAACCCGAGTGGCGCTGTTTACTCACGTGACGAGACAATTGCGATTGGCAAGTGGGCTGCGGCAAATGACATTTGGGTCGTGACTGACGAAATTTATGAGCACTTGACTTACGGTGAACATGTTTTTACTTCGATGCCGACGGTCGTGCCTGAGATTGCTGATCGTTGTGTGATCGTCAATGGTGTTGCAAAGACCTATGCGATGACGGGTTGGCGTGTCGGCTGGATGATCGGGCCACCAGATGTGATGAAAGCCGCGATTAATTTTCAGAGTCACACGACTTCAAATGTTTCGAATGTGGCGCAATTTGCGGCGTTGGCAGCCGTTTCGGGCGATTTGTCGGCGGTGGCGATGATGCGTGAAAGTTTTGCGCGTCGCGGGGCGTTGATGCACTCGATGCTGAATCAGATTGCTGGTGTTAATTGCATGGCGCCACAGGGGGCGTTTTATTGCTTTCCAGATTTTTCTGGTTTGTTGAATCGCAGTTTGAGTGGTGTCGAGTCTGCGACCACTCTTGAGTTGGCTGATGTCGTGCTTGATCGCGCCAAGGTTGCGTTTGTGCCGGGTGAGGCGTTTGGGTTGGCGCGTTATGCGCGGTTTTCGTTTGCGCTCGGCGATGATGATTTGCGTGAAGGCATAAATCGTCTGGCGAGTTTCGTTAACGGCTAGATAGCTCTGGTAGGGTCGGAACGTTGCAGCAATAGTTGCAATGTGTAAAACCCAGCGAAGTCCGGTGAAAATCCGGCACTGTCCCGCAACGGTAATTCACGGTTCGAGCGCTCTGCGCAAGAACAGTGATTAGTCCGGTCGCCTCGGTCGAGCACCAAACCTAAAAGTCCCCGCGTGAGGGATAGGAGGAAATGAAAATGAAAGTACTAACTCGGGCCGGCTTTGCCGGTCTTTTTATTTGTGCGGCAGCATTATTTGCCGCATGTTCGGAAACTAGTAGCACAACCGACACGACCGTTGTAGTTGATACAACGGTTAGTGAAGTGGCTTATCCAGTAACCGCTGGAGGAGTCACCCTCGAGACACAACCGATGCGAATTGTTTCGCTGTCGCCAACACACACCGAAATGCTTTATGCAATTGGTGCTGGCGATCAAGTAGTTGCAGTCGATGAATATTCGAATTTTCCGGCAGAGGCAGTAGCGCTCGGCACGAAACTTTCGGGGTACGAGCCCAATGTCGAATCAATTGCCGGGTATGAGCCAGACCTGGTTGTGATTTCTTATGACCCGGGAAACCTTGTTGAGCAATTGAATTCTCTCGATATTCCGGTTTACATTGGCAACGGAGCGTCAAGTTTCGAGCAGGCTTATGAGCAAATTGAGCAACTAGGAGCCTTGACTGGTCATCTTGATGTTGCCGTGCAATTGACGAGCCAGATGCAAGCAGACATCGATGCTGCGGTTGCGGCATCGTCTGTGTCGGCGACTGCAATGGGTGAGTCGATTACATATTTCTACGAACTTGACAACACCTATTACACGGTGACTTCGAATACTTTTGTCGGCCAGATTTTTGAATTATTCGGCCTCAAAAATATTGCGGATGGTGTTGAAGAAGGCAATGATTATCCGCAACTTTCGAGCGAAGTGATTGTGTCGAGTAACCCGACGATGATCTTTCTTGCCGACACTAAATGTTGCGCACAAACACCAGAAACCGTTTCTGTTCGCGACGGATGGCAAAAAATGGATGCTGTCGTGAACAAAAACATCGTGCAACTCGACGATGACATCGCCTCTCGATGGGGGCCACGTGTGGTCGAACTTGTTAAGAGCATTAGTGATGCTCTTGCGTTAGTTGCAGCAGGTAACTAGGCCGAAATGTTACGCGCTAAAGATAATTTTGCGCCGCGTGCAGGGACACGGGTCGCTTATTTATCTTTGGTGAGTTTCGCTCTGCTCGCTATTGCGGTTCTGGTCGGAACAATGATTGGTCCGGCTGGGCCGCAATGGTGGCGAGTGCCTATTGAGTTAGTTGACCGTTTGCCGTTGATCACGGTTGACAGTGGTGTCTCGCCCGAAGAATGGAATATTGTTTGGCAAATTCGTATGCCGCGAGTTGTGTTGGCTGTGCTGGTCGGCGCGATGCTTTCGGTTGCTGGCGCAAGTTATCAAGGCGTGTTTCGTAACCCGTTGGTTGACCCGTATTTGTTGGGTGTGGCTGCTGGCGCGGGACTCGGCGCGACACTTGTTTTTGCATTGCGCCGCTCAGCAACCGAAAATTGGTTGATCGACCCGCTGCCGTTGGCTGCATTTGTCGGAGGGCTAGTCGCTGTTTTTGCGACGTACATGATTGGCAACACGTTTAGTAAGGCGCGATCGAGCGCAACTTTAGTTTTGGCGGGTATTGCAGTGACTTCGTTGACGACTGCGATTCAAACTTTTGTGTTGCAGCGCAACAACGATGTTGTGCGCCAGGTTTACGGTTGGATTTTGGGTCGGTTGTCAAGTGCGACATGGGGAGATGTGCGCTTGATCTTGCCATACGTCGTTTTTAGTTGTGTGGTTTTGTTGATGCATCGCCGCTTGTTAGATGTGTTGCGAGTTGGTGATGACGAAGCCACCGCACTCGGTATGAATATTCGTCGAGTGCGGTTAACTGTTGTTTTGGCGGCCACATTGGGTACAGCAGCGGCTGTTGCAGTTAGTGGCTTGATTGGCTTTGTCGGCATAATCGTGCCTCACACAGTGCGTTTGATCGTTGGTTCGAGTTATCGTCGCGTGTTGCCGTTGAGCATTTTGTGTGGTGCGATTTTTTTGGTTTTGGCGGATATTCCTAGTCGTATATTGGCCGACCCTGCTGAAACGCCGATCGGTGTAGTGACGGCATTTTTTGGTGCACCGTTCTTTTTATTATTGCTGCGCATGCGAAAGAATCAAGTATGAGCACACTCGGATTTTGTGATTTATCAATTGCGTACGACGGCGTAATTGCGGTCAACAGTTTTAACGACATTTTGCATTCTGGTGAATGGTTGTGTTTGATTGGCCCGAATGGCGCCGGCAAGTCGTCAGTGTTGAGGGCCGCGGCAGGCTTGGTCAAATATTCGGGTTCTGTGGCGATTGATCAGCAAGAAATACCTGCCACGTCGGCAAAGTGGCGTGCCAAACATATTGCGTTTGTGCCGCAGACGCCGTTGATGCCAGAAAATATGTCGGTGTATGAATATGTGTTGTTGGGTCGTAATCCGTATATCAAACACTTTGCTTCTGAGTCGACGCATGACAAACAAGTGATCAATAAAGTTTTGATGCGACTTGACTTGGCTCAGTTTGCAAAGCGAATGGTCGGCACACTTTCTGGGGGAGAGCGTCAGCGAATTGTGATTGCGCGAGCGTTGGCCCAAGAAGCCCCAGTATTATTGCTTGACGAGCCCACAGCAGCGCTTGATATCGGTCATCAACAACAAGCGCTAGAACTAGTTGACGACTTGCGGCGCGAGCAGGGCCTAACGGTTGTCTCGGCAATGCATGACTTGACGCTTGCAGGTTTGTACGCAGATCGACTTGTGCTGATGCACCAAGGTTCGTGTGTTGCGTCGGGTGATGCTCAAACTGTTTTGCGATCAGAGACTCTCGCCGAGTTTTATGGTGTATCGGCCCGAGTGCATCACGAGGCTGATGGCACAGTCGTCGTTATTCCGCAAAGGGCAAATAGCAACTAGTTTGTAATAGATGTCTGAGTCTGATCAGCGCAAATTTGCCAACACTTTAAACGAGCATGTCACAGGTTGTGCGGCCGCACATCAGCGATTGCTTGGCGCACTTGAAAATTTGACCGACGACCAATGTCGAGAAGATTCGCTTTTGCCGGCTTGGTCGCGTGGACATGTGTTGACCCATTTGGCGCGCAACGCAGATAGTCATGTGAATTTGTTGCAGGCAGCTGTACGGGGAGAGGTGGGCGAACAATATGCGAGCGCCGAGCAACGCAACGGCGACATCGAGCGTGGGTCAACACGTAGCGCCGAAGAGTTAATTATGGATCTGCGTCTCAGCATTTACGGTCTTGAAGCCGCGTGGGCGAGCGCCAACGAAAAAGCGTGGCAGGGGCAAGGGCGAAATTTAAGTGGTCGAGTTGTTGAGATGTCGTCACTGGTTTTTTTGCGTTGGCGTGAAGTTGAGATTCACACTGCAGACTTGAATTTAGGCTTCAGTTATGACGACTTAACGCCGTTGTATGTGCGACTTGAGCTGGATCAGCAGATAATGCTGTGGCGTAGTCGCAAACCGATGGGTATGACTGAGATACCAGAGATTGCAAAAAAGCTATCTCCGTCGCAACGCTTGGCCTGGTTGATGGGTCGTGTTGAAGTTGAAGGTCTCGCTAAACCTGAACC
>JANRBC010000097.1 GCA_030727685.1 Ilumatobacteraceae bacterium | reverse complement strand
GTTGCATTCATCGAGCGTCGCATCAAGACTGACGCAAAAATTGTTGCTCATCAAAAAGCAGATCTCAAGACACTTGGTTTAACCACAGAACAATGCACGACAGCATTGCAGTGGGTCAGCCGTGACTCGACCGTGCGTTCGGGCAGCAGAGCAGTGGCTGCACTTTTGCGCTCGAGTTCTTTCGGCTGGGCGATACTCGGAGTCGCCATCGACTTGCCGGTTGTGCGCGTAGTTTCATCCGCGATTTATAAATTGATTGCCAAAAATCGCCAGCATTTGCCAGGTGGCACCGATGCATGCGCGATTGACCAACGCGAATAAGCCCCAACTCCGCCCGCGTGTTATTCATTACGCTATCCCGCTATCGTTGATTCGGCAATCAACGTGTAGAAGCGTGGTTTGCAAGAAGTTGCATCAGGAGTGACCAAATGGTCCGGCAACCGGGGTTAGACCCACGGTGCCAGCTCACCTTCGGGTGGGGATGTGGCTCAGCGAAAGCTGAGCAACGGGCCGAACTCTAAATGCAAATCTTGCATCTCGCGCACGATTTAAGAAACGAGTTCAGCAATGACCAGACATGATTATCCCGCGACTGGCGCGTGGCATGCTGGGCTGCCGTCTGGCACGCGAAAGTTTTTGCACTTTCCGGCTGAGCGACCGATTGCGTTAGACAACTCGAAAACTTTGCAAGACGTCACAATCGCTTACGAAACGTGGGGCGAGTTAAACGCAGAAAAATCGAATGCAATTTTGTTGTGTCACGCGTGGACTGGTGACTCGCATGCCGCTGGCAGCGCCGAAGAAGGCACACCAACACCCGGTTGGTGGGAAGGTCTCGTCGGCCCGAATTGCGCGATCGATACAAACAAATGGTTTGTTGTGTGTACGAATTCGCTTGGCGGTTGCCAAGGCACAACTGGCCCTGCGTCGAATCATCCGCAAGATGGCAAGCCATATGGTTCGCGATTTCCGGTTATCACTGTTCGCGACATGGTGCGTGCGCAAGTGCGAGTTAGCGACATGCTTGGCATCGATGTTTGGCACTCGGTTATTGGTGGATCAATGGGCGGCATGCAAGTGCTCGAATGGGCAATCACATTTCCGCATCGTTTGCGAACCGCAATACCGATTGCCACGTGTTTGCAGGCGACTGCGCAACAAATTGCATGGGGCGCGATAGGGCGTCGCGCGATTCGCCTTGATCCAAAATGGCGAGGTGGTGACTACTACGACGCACCCATTGGCGAGGGCCCGTGGCAAGGTTTGGCAATCGCTCGCATGATTGCTCAAGTCACCTTTCGCAGTGACAACGTGTTCACCGATCGTTTTGGTCGCGAACTTGCCGATATGGATGCCGACTACAACGGCCTTGGTCTATGGGACAAGTTCGAAGTCGAGAACTATCTCGATCACCACGGCGACAAACTGATTCGTCGCTTTGACACGAATAGCTACTTGATTATTGGCAAAGCGATGGACCTGCATGATGTTGCGCGCGGTCGCGGCGAGTTGCGAAACGCAGTTGCGCGAATTTCTGCACCGGTCTTGTCGATTGGCATTTCGAGTGACATTTTGTACCCGACTTATCAGCAAAAACAGATTCGCGACATGGTTAATGATGTTGGTGGCAGTTGTGAATATATTGAAATCGAGTCACCACATGGTCACGATGCGTTTTTGATCAATCTTGATCAAGTTGGCAAACCTGTTGCCGAGTTTTTAGAAAAGCACAAAATTGATAAGTAATCGTGTCACCGTGTCATTGCGTCGAGCGCCGCTACGCACGCACTTGTTGCCGGCACGCGCAATATCGCACGATCGTCGCGATCAAGATCATTGGTCACGACGTAATGACGCCGTTTTAGGTCTTGCGTTTCGGTGAAGTAACCGACATTCCACCGACCTCGAAAAGTCTTGCCACGACGACCTCGAGAACTAACAATCAACTGTCGACCGTCAATTGCGACACGCACGTCGATCCACTTTGCGGCGTCGACGCTGTCTTCGGTCATGCGAGCGCTAAATCGTGTGCCATCGCGCGAGACCCACTGCGGTTCGAAGCGGTTGATCCATCGAAGCAGACCAAAGCCCACCACAAAGAAGAGCACCGTGGAAATTAGGTTCAAGATATTGCTAGTCATCTCCGACTAGTTTGGCATCTAGCCATATGTATGCCGATGTTATGTTCTTTTTTGTGTCGGTGGCAGTTTCTTTGGGCGTTTCACTTAACTTTGTCGCCATAAGTTTGTTTCTGTTAGCAGTGGGTTTGGCAGTATTGACGATTTGGTTTTGGATAAGCGCGCGCCCCGAGCCCGAGGCACTCGCACCACTTGAAATCATGAGTCAGGCCGAGTTCGCGCAATCTGACGAAGAAAGTCGCAAGCAGATGCTCAATTCAGTGCGGGCAATGCCTGTGATCGCGACACCACCGGTCGCACCTGCATCTGTTGTGCAAGGCACACCGCAAACACCCAGCGAGACGAAGTAACTTATTTCTATGGCATCAGCATTCGACCCAGCAGCAATGATTGAAAGATTTCGCGAGCGAGCATCTTCGGTAAAGCGCCGTCCGCTGCCACCTGTTGCGGGCGAAGAGCGGCAACATTTTCTTGCTCAAGCGCAGGTCGACTTTCAAGATTTTGCAATGCTCGGTGATGCCACAGCGACAATCGAAGATGGTGTCCTGACATTGCGAGTTGATTTGCGCCCACCCGCAAAATGAAAATCGCTTCTTAAATGACCTTGGTTAGTGGCGCTCGTGCGCGGATCACCGCAGTACCTGTTCTGGCTGTTTTCATCGCCGTATTCGCCTGGGGTATCGCGCCGCTACTGTTCTTGGCGCCATCAATTTCAATTAATTCAATTTTGTTTTACCGCGTTTTGTTATGGCCTCCGCTTCTCTATCTGATTGCGCGTCGCGGTGGCAGAAAGATCAAAAAGAAACTCTTTCGGTCAGTTTGGTTGCCCGGCGTATTATTTGGCGTCTCGACAATTTTCTCATTCACAGCGATCATTGAAACTTCGGTTGCCAACGCAACGATTATTGGCAACATTTCGACCGCGATGGTGTTGTTAGCCGCACCGAGGTTTTTGAACGAGAAGATTTCACGTTGGCAGGTGTTGTTGGCTTTCACAAGTTTTGCCGGTGTCGTGGCGATTGTCGTTGGTGCCGGCAATACGGGTGGGTCGTCACTCTTTGGCGACTTCTTGGCGTTGATTAACGCACTCACCTGGACTTTCTATTTCATCTCATCAAAACGTCGACGTGTCGATGGCGTCGACACCTGGCAATTTCTCTATGGCGTCAGTGTCATTCAGGTATTAGTCGTCGTGCCTTATTCGTTATTTACGAGCGATGATATTTTGCAGATCAGTTTGCGAGATTTTGGGTTTTTGATCGCAATGACTCTTTTTTCGGGCACGATCGGTCACAGTTTCATGCTCTGGGCACAAAAGTATGTTGACGCATCGGTTTCATCGTTGATTCTTTTGCTCGGGCCAGTTATTTCTTCGATCGGTGCTTGGTTGGTTTACAGCCAGAACATTTCAGCGATACAAGTCATCGGAGGCGCTGTCGTTCTCGCGTCGCTTGCTGGGGTTGTGCGCTTGTCAAGCTCAGTAAAGATAAGCCGAGAAGTGTTGAGTACCGCTGACCCGTTGCTAAACTCAAATTCCTAAGTAAATAAAGCAAATGCGGACGTGGCTCAGTGGTAGAGCATCACCTTGCCAAGGTGAGGGTCGCGG
>JANRBC010000096.1:18811-20374 GCA_030727685.1 Ilumatobacteraceae bacterium | reverse complement strand
GCGTTCGAAAAAGAACAAGTCATAAATGCGCATGGCTCACTTCTGACATGCTCACTAGCCGAACCGCACGCCCATCTCGACAAGGCCTTTTTGGCTGAGCGAATTCATAACCCAACAGGAGACCTGATGGGCGCGATCATGGCGATGGAGACATCACGTGATCAAATAACTGTCGCCGACACAATTGAGCGAGCCGAACGAGCTGTGCGACTCATGGCCTCGAACGGAGTCACAGCAATTCGTACTCATGCAGATGTCACCGAATGGAATAATCTCGATGCTGTCGAAGCTCTTGTCGAGGTTCGAAACCGCACACGATCTCTTGTTGATCTGCAGATTTGTGCGCTACTCGGTTGGCCGCTATCGGGTGAAGCAGGCAAAGAAAATCGTAACCGCGCACGTCGCGCCGTTGAGATGGGTGCTGACATTTTGGGTGGTTGCCCACATCTCGACGTCGACCCAGAAGGTGCCAACATCGCCCTTATCGAACTTGCCGGAGAACTTAATTGCGATCTTGACTTGCACACCGACGAACACACAGATTCAAATCGTCTCTCACTAGAAGACCTTGCAAATCGAGTAATCAGTACTGGGTTGAAACAGGCCGTGGTCGCCAGCCATTGTGTCAGTTTGGGTATGCAGAGCGAGACCGTACAGAAACGAGTTTCTGAACGTGTAGCCGAAGCCAGAATCAGCGTCATCGCTTTGCCGCACACCAATCTTTTTTTACAAGGTCGAGATTTTGCGACTGCTACTCCGCGGGGTTTGACGGCAGTTTCTAACCTTCGTAAGGCAGGTGTCAAAGTTGCCTTCGGGGCCGACAATTTACAAGACCCTTTTAATCCGATCGGTCGAGGTGACCCACTCGAAAGTGCTGGTCTGGCGATACTCACTTCGCATTTGCTGCCCAATGACGCTTTTGATTCTGTATCAACTGTCGCGCGACAAGTAATGGGACTGGCTACTGCTGGACCTCATGTCGGGGCGACTGCAAACTTGATGCTCACTCAAGCAGGTTCGACACGAGAAGCAATCGCCAATACGCCACCCCGAAACTTAGTTTTATATAAAGGTCAAATCACCCATTCGCTTTTGGTTACTGGCAACTAATCAACTATTCTCTGACTGTGGCTGGGGCGCTCGGGTTCAAAAACGTCGGTATGACGTTTCCTGACGGCACGAAAGCTCTGGGTGGGGTTACTTTCGATATCAACCCGGGAGAATTCATAACAGTTGTCGGGCCATCTGGTTGCGGCAAATCAACCCTGTTGCGTATCGCATCGAACCTAGAAACCGAAACCGAAGGCAAGTGTGAAGTCGACCGCAACAGTATTGGTTACGTTTTTCAGGATGCAACACTTTTGCCGTGGCGAAATGTTCGCAAAAATATTGAAATAATCGCCGAGTTACACGGAATCGAAAAAGCGCAACGAACAAAACTCGCCCAAGACGCGATCGACCTGGTTGGCCTAACCGGTTTTGAAGATAAATATCCTCGCCAACTATCGGGTGGCATGCGTATGCGCGCTTCGCTCGCTCGGTCTCTTGTGATGAAGCCACGTG
>JANRBC010000096.1:0-18711 GCA_030727685.1 Ilumatobacteraceae bacterium | reverse complement strand
GGTGGCATGCGTATGCGCGCTTCGCTCGCTCGGTCTCTTGTGATGAAGCCACGTGTTTTCTTATTTGACGAGCCTTTTGGTGCGCTAGATGAGATCACGCGCGAGCGACTAAACGACGAATTACTGCGACTATTTCAAATTGAAGGTTTTGCTGGTTTGTTTATTACCCACTCGATTTCCGAGGCTGTATATATGTCAACAAAAGTTTTAGTGATGTCGGCACGACCTGGACAGATCGTCGGCAGTTTTGATATTCCGTTTAGCTATCCGCGAGCGCACTCATTGCGATATGAGCCCAAGTTTGCCGAAATTTGTGGCGAGGTCTCGCTTGCCCTTCGAGGAGCGCTGGTATGAACGCATCGAACAGCATCAAAGTGACGAATACAGTCGACCAATCTGTGCCACCAAGTTTGCGTGTCGACGACGCGCCGCGCGAAACCAGTGAAAGAAATCTGGTGAGCGATTTTGCAGGCCCGATTGTTGTTTTCATACTCTTCATTGGCTTTTGGTATCTGCTTTCAACACGTCTTTTGCCACCTCAAAAACGGTTTTTATTGCCTACACCACACCGCGTAGTTCAAGAGGGCTTTCTAACTTGGTCTGTTGGCGAACAACGTGGCTTAAAACCGATTCTTCGATCACTGTGGGACTCAATCAAAATCGCCGTGATTGGTCTATTCATCACAATTCTGATCGGCACCACCCTTGCGACTTTGATGGCCACACGCCGATGGATGGAGCGAGCCACTTGGCCGTATCTAGTCGCACTGCAATCAGCTCCGATCTTGGCGATGACCCCACTGATTCGAGCACTAATTGATGGCATTACATTGCAGAGAATTCTTGTAGTCGTGCTGATCGCATTCTTTCCGATTGTCAACAACACCTTGTTCGGTCTTCTCTCAGTCGACAAGAGTCAGCACGAACTATTTACATTGCACGGAGCCAGCAAATTCACCCGGCTTCGTAAATTGCAGTTTCCGGCGGCGATGCCAAACATCTTTGTCGGCCTTCGAATTTCAGCCGGTCTTTCAGTCATTGGTGCCGTAGTTGGTGACTTCTACTTTCGCCAAGGAGGCGTTGTAGGTATTGGCGCTCAGATTGATATCTACCGTGGACGACTTTGGGGTGCCGAGTTGATTGCGGCAATCATCTTGGCCAGTGTTTTCGGTTTAGTCGTGTTCATCTTGTTCGGGCTGCTCTCAAAAGTAGCAATCGGCAAGTGGCACACAACTACAAGAGGTCGGTGACGATTTCTTGACGAAAAATAAAATGAAAAGTAATGCACGGTAGCGAAAAGTAATAGATAATTGGTTGCAATTTAATCCAGCCCCAGACAACAACAGGAGAAACAAATGCGAAGAAAAGCAACTGCGCTCTTCGGTGCTTTGTGCTTGATCACCCTTGCCGCTTGCGGTAGTGATGACGACACAACAACTGAAGAAGCAATAGAAGAAACAGAGGCTGCACCAGCCGAAGAGACGACCTCAGAGGCCGTTTCTCTCGCTGGCATCTGCCCAGACACAGTTACTTTCCAGACTGACTGGAACCCAGAATCAGAACACGGGTTCTTGTACAACTTGGTTGGCGAAGGTTACGAAGTTGACGCATCAGGCCTTCGGGTCACCGGCGCCCTCGTTTCCAAGGGTCAAGACACCGGTGTAAAAGTGCAGGTTCGCGCAGGTGGACCAGCCGTAGGTTTCAGCTCACCAACATCGTTGATGTACCAAGACCCAGAGATCTTCTTGGGTTTTGTTAGCACCGATAGCGCTGTGCAAGATTCAGGTGAATTCCCAACTATGACTGTTGTGGCTCCGTTCAATATCAACCCACAGATCATCATGTGGGACCCAGCAACGTATCCAGACGTCAATTCGATTGCCGACCTTAAGGCAACTGGCGCGAAGGTTCGTTACTTCGGTGGTGCTGCATACATGGAGTACTTCACAGCAAACGGCATTCTTGATGCAAAACAAGTTGACGGCAACTACGACGGCACACCTGCCAACTTCGTAGCTGACGGTGGCGAGGCTGCACAGCAAGGCTTCGCAACTTCAGAGCCTTACTACTACGAGAATGTGCTCACAGACTGGGCAAAGCCAGTTTCGTATCAGACAGTTCACGATGCAGGTTGGACAGCATATGCCCAATCACTTGGTGGATTGCCTGCAACAATCGAGGCGAACCGAGACTGCTTGACACTTCTTGTACCAATGATTCAGCAATCACAAGTTGACTACGTAACAGATCCATCACGCGCTAACGCGTTGATCCTCGATCTTGTTTCTCAGTACAACAATGGTTGGCTGTATGACGCTGGTCAGGCTGCAGCAGCAGTTGAACTTGGTCTCGCAAACAATCTCATCGCCAATAGCCCAGACGGAACATTGGGCAGCTTTGATCTTGATCGAGTAGAAGAGTTCATCGCAATCGCGGTTCCAACATATGAAAAGATTGGTGCAAAGATGAAAGAAGGCATTACTGCCGCTGACATCGTCACCAACGAATTCATCGATCCGACTATTGCATTGCCATAACGATCAATAGTTAGAACTTGATACCTCGGGGGGCGTTCGCGCCCCCCGAGTGTCATTTACAGGGTTAATTTATTTTCCGAAGTTGAAAGTTGAAACTTCGGCGAGAGCTTCAGAGAAGTTCTCAACTGCCGAGGCAAACATTCGAGCGCCTAGATCGGCACTGGCAAGAGTTGGGTCGCCAATATGACCTTCAACAAAAAAATCATTTGAGAGCCAGCCGAAACTTACTGCCCCACCGAACCGCACATGCTTGTTCAGAGCAATTTTCTCGGGCACACGGCGCACTGCTTTCGACATGTCAACCAGGTCGGGCCGCAAATGCAACATCACTGATGTTTCATCGGTGCCGCCATGAATGCCCATGCCGAGTTCGCTTGCCGCTGATGCCCCACCTTGATCTGGTGGCATCGAGGGGTGTGCCGTGAATGTCTGCAAACCATAGTTCAGACGCAACTCGCGATTGACAACATTTAGAAGTGCCGAGTTACCGCCGTGACCGTTTAGAAACACGAGTTTCTGAGCATTGGTTCGAGCAATGCATTTGCCGATGTCGTCTAACACGCTGAGCATCGTCGTCGCCGAGAGCCAAATAGTGCCAGGGGCCCACGCATGCTCATTTGACTTCGTATACGTCAGGGTTGGTAATAGCCAGACATCGAGTTTTTCGCCCACCCGCTCGACTGCTGCTTCAGCCACAGCAGTCGCTACAACTTCGTCGGTATTCAGTGGCAAGTGCGGACCATGTTGCTCAATGGCACCAAGAGGTTGCACAAAGATCGATCTTGATGTGACTTTGCTTACTACATCGGGTCCGCGCAGATCGCCAAGGCGACGAATCGAATTTGACATGACAAATACCCTACCTAAATGGCAAGATAGAGCGTGGCAACTGCAGATGTCTCAAAACGATTCGATGCAATTATCGTCGGCGGAGGTCATAACGGTCTCGTCTGCGCGGCGTATCTTGCCAAAGCAGGTCAGCGCGTTGTGGTCATTGAGGCTCGTAGCGAAGTCGGTGGCACAGCCTCAAGCGAGGTTTTCTCGGGCGTAACTGTCAACATCTGCAATTGCGATCACCTCACTTTTCGCACGACTGGTGTTAGCGAAGATCTTGACCTCGCCAAACACGGCCTCAGATATCTCGATGTCGACCCCACGCAACTTGCAACTTCATGGAGCGACCGTCGAATTTGGCCTCACTTTCGTGATGTCGACAAAACATTAGATGTCATAAAACACTTTTTCAAAGACGAAGTCGATGGCTATCGTGCCTACCTTCGTGACGCGATGCCAATCGCCGAAATGATCATCGACGCTGCCAGCCAACCCCCGACTCGCCGATCATTGATTGGCAAAGTTGTTTCACGTCGAGGCCGTGGCGTCACCACTATGTTGCGTTGGAGCAGACTCTCGTCGGCTCAGGTGCTGAGAAAATACTTCAAATCTGAATTGCTTATCGGCCCCGCACTAGTCACGGGCCCGACAGTTTGGGGTGTTTCACCACACACACCAGGCACAGGCCTCGGCGCACTCACGTATGCGATGCGCCATGTTTCGAAAGTCGGTCGACCAATCGGTGGAAGTGGCATGGTGCCAATTTCGCTGCGACGCAGCATCGAGTCGAATTCGGGTGTCGTGATGACTAATACACAAGTCGCCCAAATTCTTTGTGAAGGATCTCGTGTGCGCGGTGTTGCCCTCAGCGACGGAACTGAAATTCTCGCCGATTGCGTCGTGTCGGCCTGCAACCCACACGACACGTTTTTGAAGTGGCTAAAGAACCCACCCTCAAGTGCCAAGCCGATGATTGAAAAATGGCGAGCAGCCCCGCTCTACGAGGGTTACGAATCAAAAATTGATGCCCGCATTACAGCCAAACCGCAATACACAAACCTTGACAACAAGTTATTCGACGATCTTGGTGTCGAACCTCTCTCACCGACATTGATTGTCACGCCAACCACTGAAGAGCTACATCGCGGCTTCGAAATGATTTCGCGTGGCGAGATTCTCGACCAACCGGCAATGCTCGTCAATTTGCCATCGATTCTTGACCCGTCGATGACCAACTCAACCGACCATGTATTTAGTCTTGAGGCTCTGTTCACACCGTTTTCGTTCAAAGGTGGATGGACAAGCAACGCCGAGCCTTATCGCTGGCTTGAGAAGTATTCACAATTAGTTGAACCAGGCTTTTTGAATTCGATTGCTGATTGGCGTTGCATGACGCCGGCCCACTACGAATCAGAATTTTTCTTGCCGAAAGGTCACGCCACGAGTTTCAGCGGCGGCCCGCTAGCGGCACTACTCAATTCACAGCCAGAACTAACCCGGTATCGAACCCCAATTAAAGGTCTCTTTCTGACGGGTGCTGCAACATTTCCTGGCGCCGGCGTATGGGGCGCAAGCGGCAAAAACGCAGCGCTGACTATTTTGAATCAGTAGAAACTAAAAAGCAGAAATCAGGCGTCGCGAACGTCGAAAGCCCGTTTCGCCACGGGTTCTTTATCGCTCCACGGAAAGTTGATCCATTCGTTGGTCATCTTCCAAACATATTCACACTTGACAATTGAATGTGGCTTTTCATAAAGCACCGCAATTCGTGACTCTTTTACTTGGCCATGACAGAAATCATTTACGAGTTTTAAAGTATGACCAGTGTCAGCGACATCATCGACAATCAATATGCGCGAATCTTTCAGATCAACCAAATTTGGTACCGGCGGCAAAACAATTGGTATCGGTAGTCTCTCGTCAACACCCGTGTAGAACTCGACATTAAGCGTGTAGGTATTTTTCACCGAGAGTGCATACCCGAGTGCACCAGCAGCCATCAATCCGCCACGTGCAATCGCCAAAATAATGTCTGGTTCATAGCCATCTTTAGCTACCTTCATCGCCAATTCGCGACTTGCTACACCGAAAGACTCCCAAGTCATAATCTCGCGTACTTGTGTCAAAACCAAAACTCCTTTTTCGTCAAGAGCCGATTATAGAACACAGTCGCCGCTGGCGACGATTATTCGCCTCGAAAAGAACGATTTACGATTTATAAAACGAGCGCAAAGTATCAAAATAGTTCGGCCAACTCTTGCTCACGACTTCGGGGTTGTTGATAACCACACCATCGACTTCGCGCTGAATCAGTGCAAAAGCCATCGCTAGCCGGTGATCATGATGCGTCTCAAGGCTTGCCCCATGTAGCGATGCGGGCGCTATCACCATGCCATCATGAGTTTCGCTAATATTTGCCCCCAATTTACGCAACTCGCCGATCAAATCTCCGATTCGATCGCTCTCTTTGGTGCGAATAAATCCAACCCCGCTGATTTGCGTTGGTGTCTCGGCAAACATCGCCACAACTGCCAAAGTTGGCACGCAATCACTGATTTGGGACATATCCACTTCAATTCCCCGCAAGGGTCTTTCTTTTTGGCGACTCAGTTTCAAGCCCTCATGACTCTCACTCACATCGCAGCCCATACGCGCCAGTAAGTCAACAAACTCAACATCGCCTTGCAGGCTGTTGCGCGATAACCCCTCGATTGTCACCGATCCGCCGCTTATTGCCACTGCACCAAGTGGATAACTTGCCGACGATGCATCTGGCTCAACAGTGAAATTGGTGCCTTGATACTCGCCCGGACTGACCCAAATCTGATTGCCAGAAAAATCTGTGTTTACACCGAACGCACGCATCACCCCGACCGTCATTTCGATATAGCCACGCGAGACAACTTCTTGGCTCAGCACGATTTCAAGCCCCGAAGGCAACCGTGGCGCAATCATCATCAGCCCACTCGTGAACTGACTCGACATAGTCGCACTTACAGCAACCTTTGCTTTCCATTGGTCGCCCCTACAAACCCGAACAGGCAAATATCCGTCGTTATTGACCGGTGACACTCGAGCACCAAGATCGCCAAGTGCGTTGTGCAGATCCAGCATCGGTCTCATTCGCAACGTTGCATCGCCATCAATTGTTGTTGTGCCTGCGCGCAAACTGCATAGTGCGGTTAAAAACCGTGATGTGGTGCCAGCCAACTTTGCGTTCAGTTGCAATTCATGAGTGGCTTCAAGATTCAGAGTTCCAGATACACGAACCTTGTCGGCGTTTCGTTCGATGCCGACACCTAAAATTCGAAGTGCATCAATCATCGCCTCGGTGTCGTCACCAGGTGCGCAATTTGAAATTACAGATTCAGACCTTGCAAGAGCCGCACAGATCAGAGCACGATTAGCAATTGACTTTGACCCTGGTACCGAAACTAAGTTGCCGCTACCTCGAGTTGTCATGCCACGGTTTGAATACTTGGACGAAACTTTCGCGCCATTAAACCCCCGCGAAACATTTCAGCACTCGCTTTATCGATTATCAGCACGAGAATGCCGCGATCGCCTTCAACCGAATGCGAAACTTCGAAATTCGCGATGTTCACACCAAGGTCGGCGGCCAAAGTAAAGATCTCAGCCGCGGCGCCAGAACGATCAGGTATTGGCACTCGCACTTCACAGACGTCCATCAATTCGTGTACTCGACCTGGCAAGTTCGCTCGCGCGTTGCGCGCAGTTGACAAGCGTGCCAGCAATGCCTGGTTATCTTGCGACTCAACTATGCCGCGCATTTCGGTGAGACCAGAGATCATGCCGTCTAGTGCATCTAAAATCGCCACGCGATTCTCGCGGCAGATGTCAATCCAAATTTGTGGCAAACCTGACGCAACTCGAGTCATGTCGCGAAAGCCACCAGCGGCCAAGCGCAAAACCGCCACGTGCTCTTCAGCAGTTAGATGCGCTAAGCCCATCAAAGTAGCCGCGGTCAAGTGCGGCAGATGACTAACAACAGCAACTAATCGATCGTGACGCTCTGCATCAAGAACGACAATTTCTGCACCGAGTGTGCGAATAATCTTTGCCAAACTTTCGAAACTTTCGTCAGAAGACTGCGCCGATGGTGTCAAAACCCAAACAGCGCCGTCAAACAATGCATCATCAGCACCATCAAGGCCAGCCAATTCACTGCCCGCCATCGGGTGCCCACCAATAAAGCGTGCGTCAGAAACCGAATTAACTACAGAAGACTTCACCCCGCCCACATCGGTGACGATGCCTTTTGTTTTTGACAACGCCAGTTTGGCTTGATCTGGTATCGAACTAACAGGCGTCGCGATAAAACTAATTTCAGCCAGCGGATCAATACCGATAGCACCAATCACCCCTCGCGCCAACGCCGACTGCTCAACTTCGCTATTTGCATCGCTACCAGAAACAGTAAAACCGTGTTTCGCCATTGCTAAAGCCAGCGAGCCGCCAATCAATCCAAGACCGAGAACGTTCGCTCTACGTGTAGTCACCATCAAATTCTACCGTTGAGTCAGTTTGTAGTGGCCTGATTTAACTCAACGACTTCGCTCGTTGTCAGATGTCGCCATTTGCCTGGCGCAAGCGTGCGATCGACAATTGGCCCAATTCGCACGCGAACCAAACGCTCAACTGGATAGCCGACCGCGTCACACATACGCCGAACCTGACGATTGCGTCCTTCGTGAATCACTATTCGCAACACACCAGTTTGCAATTGCCCTACTTCTGCGGGCGAAGTAACGCCATCGTCTAATTCAACACCATCTCGCAATTTCTTTAATGCAGATTCGCTGACGCCATTTTGGCCGC
Organism: Ilumatobacteraceae bacterium; assembly: GCA_030727685.1. Classification (GTDB taxonomy): domain Bacteria; phylum Actinomycetota; class Acidimicrobiia; order Acidimicrobiales; family Ilumatobacteraceae; genus BACL27. Next base: position 10,501 of record JANRBC010000096.1, on the reverse strand, counting down.
ATTGAACATGAGCCAGGTACTCCTTTTCTATACCGAAACTCGGATGCGTCAATCGATGACCCAACTCGCCATCGTTAGTCAAGATCAACAAGCCCTCGGTATCAGCGTCAAGACGACCCACTGGAAACACTCTTGGCTCAAGCGGTACAAGTTCAATCACTGTTTGCCGACCGTGAGTGTCTTTCGCCGTAACTATCACATCAACAGGTTTATTCAACAAGTAGTAAACCAGCCCCGGTGCAACTCCGATCGCGACACCGTCAACTTCAACTTTGTCGGTCTGGGTTTTGACTCGACGACCCAAGATGGCAACTTCGCCGTTTACCTTGACTCGCCCATCGTCAATCAAAATCTCGCACTCGCGACGCGAGCCCCATCCGACTCGTGCTAAAACTTTCTGTAGGCGCTCGCCCTCGTCATTTGCAATTTCGCCTGATGCACCAAACGCAATTTCATCAGACATCGAGAGTCAGTGTTTGCTTTTATTGCTCTGGCGTCGTTGGGTCTTCGGGCACGACTCGCAAACTGCGCTCAAGAGTTTCGACAACACTCGCATCGGGAACGAAATCGGCAATGCTCGGCAAATCGTCGAGCGAGGCAATGCCAAGCCGTTCTAGAAATAACGGCGTAGTGCCGAAAAGAACTGCCTGCCCTGGGCCATCATCGCGTTGAACTTCGGTGATGTAACCACGTGCCTGAAGAGTTCGCATTACTGCTTCGGGGTCAACGCCTCGAATGGCGGCAATTTGTGAACGTGACAGTGGTTGTTTATAAGCAATGACCGCCAAAGTCTCGAGCGCCGCTGACGAGACTCGTGCTTGTTGGCCGTCTAAGACAAAACGCTCGACATATGGTGCTAGATCTGGGTGCGACTGAAAACGAAATCCGCCCGCGACTTTGACAAGCTGAAAGCCGTGCCCTGCGCTTTCATAAGTTGTCGCCAAGCGTTCGCACAAAGACTCAACAGTCGCTTGAGAAATCTCAAGAAGCTGCGCCAAGAGTGCGGGTGCAACAGGCTCCATTGCGACCATCAAAATCGCTTCGAGCGCACGTACGGTCTCTGGGTCTAAGTTCGGTTCATCTTTGCTCATCTGTTATCCCTCGTAGTTATCTATCGTGATTGACTCATCGTCAATGCCTAACCACACAACTTCAATGTCGCCAAACCTACGCACCTGCTCAAGTTCGACACGACCTTGTTTATAAAGCTCGAGTATCGCCAAAAATCGAACTACGACTTCAATCTTGTCGGTGATGCCATCAACAATATTGCGAAATGTCGTGCGCCCTGCCTGACGCGCGTAATCAGCGACAGCAATGATCGCCTCGGCAACACTCGCACGAATCGGTGCGACGTGCTCTAACCCGATTACCTTCGGCGCTTTTGGTGCAGTCGCCCGCATAAATGCTCTTTGCACTCGCAATGGGCTGACGCCTTCAAGCAGGTCTGGCATCAACGATGCGAAGCGCTCTTCTGGCCCTGCCATCCGCGGAAAACTCAGGTCTGCCCGACTTACTAAGTCACTGAAAACAGTTGCGACATCTTTAAAAGTCTTGCAATCAAGCAACCGCGCCAACAGTAAATCTCGCTCTTCCCACAAAGCCAACTCGTCGTCCAGGTCACCGTCGTCTTTGCCGGGCAACAGTCGCCTGGTCTTGAGCTCAATAAGTGTCGCAGCAATCAACAAAAACTCAGTCGCTAAGTCGAGATCCATGGTCTGCATCTTGGCGACTTCGTCAAGATAAGCCGTGACAATATTCGACAACGAAACTTCGTGAATATCAACTTCTTCTTTCAAAATGAGATGCAAAAGCAATTCAAACGGGCCATCAAATGTCGGCGTAGAAACTGCGTATTTCATCACCTGCGAGATTACCTCCCCACGCCTTTCAATGTCGGCAACTAAGGTTGAAATATGACTCGAGTTCTGTCTTGCATTCAGCCCACTGGCGAAGTGCACCTCGGCAATTACCTCGGTGCATTGCGAACTTGGGTTGCAGGCCAGCACAAGGCTGATGTATTTCACGGCATAGTCGACCTGCACGCGCTGACCGTTACAGAAAAGCCAGGCTTGATAGGCACAAATACACTGCAGCTTGCAGCGATGCTCTTTGCCGTCGGCCTAGACCCTGATGTCGCAACCGTCTTCGTTCAGAGCCACATAGCTGAGCACAGTCAGCTTGGGTGGATTATGGAGTGCACTGTTTCGTTTGGCGAACTGAGTCGAATGACTCAATTCAAAGACAAATCAGCAAAACGCGAAGCCGAGTTCGTCTCTGCTGGCCTCTTTACCTACCCGGCTTTACAGGCTGCCGATATTTTGCTTTACGATGCCAACGAGGTGCCGGTTGGCGACGACCAACGTCAGCACATTGAAATTACTCGTGATATCGCAATTCGGTTCAATCATCGGTTCGGTGAAACATTCGTAATTCCGAAAGCTGTGACACCAGCAAGTGGCGCTCGTGTGATGGATCTTCAAAGTCCAACATCCAAGATGTCGAAATCAGGCGATGACGATTCTGGGGTTATTTATATGCTCGATGAACCATCGAAAATTGAAAAAAAGTTCAAGCGTGCGGTTACCGACAGCGACTCTGAAGTTGTGTTTGATCGTGAGCGTAAGCCCGGCGTGGCAAACCTGCTCGAAATTTTGGCAGCCACAACTAACTCAACACCACAAAAGACTGCTGAAAGTTACACCCGTTACGGCGATTTGAAATCGGCCAGCGCCGACGCCGTTATCGCGATGCTTGCCCCAATTCAAAAGCGATACAACGAACTACTGGGTGATAAAGCCGAATTGATGCGGCTTATACATAAAGGCAACGATCGCGCCCAAGTCGTTGCAAGCGCAACACTTGCCCGCGCTCAAAAATCAATTGGTTTTCTGAGTAGTAAATAATTTAAATATCATCGGCACTTTGAAGTGCCACAATATATTTTGCCAAACTGTTGTCGTCATCGCTGATTGACCGTGCAACAAGTCGACAAGTAGTTTCTTCGCTGCCGATTTCGCGCAGCATTTGGGCGCCAATGGCTTCATGATCGTGATATTGCGAAAAGCGCTCTCCTCTGCTGCCAAGAATTGTTGCAATCACACGCGACAAAACCCCCAGATTCGATTTTGTTTTACCAACATCATGAAGCATCGAAGCCCGTACAGCAGCAATTTCGGCGTTCGGCATCAAATCTAAAAAACGCCTATGCACGGTGAGGCTGTGCTTTTTGTCAGGCAGCGACATTTGAGACCAAAGTTCAAATTCGCGAGGCGCCAGCACGGCACGTGCCGAATCAATGTCGAATTCTGAAAGATCTCGGCGGTCAAGCGAAATAACAAAACGTTTCACGAGATGCGCAACTTTTGTCATCGCACTGCCCGCGCTCGAGGATGAGCCTCTCGATACATTTCGTATAAAACTTCGTTATCGACGCGTGTATAGATCTGTGTTGTACTCACCGACGCGTGACCGAGCAATTCTTGGACAACGCGCAAGTCAGCGCCATGCACCAACATGTGCGTCGCGCACGAATGCCGCAGCGAGTGTGGCGAAATTTCTTTGATCTTTGCCAATGCAGCATATTTTTTGACGATGTTAAAAACCGCTTGACGCGAAAGTCTCGTACCATGCACCCCTAAAAACACAGCGTCGCTATCTTCGCGACTTGACCAAGACTCGGGCACAAGTGCCGGGCGGCCACCTAGATCGAAATAGTCAATCAGCGCGTCACGACATGGTCGACCGAACGGAACAATCCGTTCTTTTGAACCTTTACCAAACAGACGCACCAGAGAATCTTCCATATCGATGTCGCTCATCGACAGTGTGCAAACCTCGGCTACACGTGCGCCAGTGGCATAAAGAAATTCAAGAATCGCCCGATCACGGCGAGCAAACGAATCAACCCCGCGCACCGCACTAAGTAGCAGCGCAACTTCATCTTCAGATATTCCTTTCGGCAAGCTGCTTGGCACTTTGACACCATCAACTAGAACAGCCGGGTTGTCGTTGCGGATGCCTTCTTGGGCCAAGTATCGGTAGAACATCCGCACCGCGGCAAACTGTCGGGCCACTGATTTAGGCGCTCTACCTGCCGAACGTAGATGAGCCACGAATTTTTCGAGATGTTGTGAGGTCGCGTTCATCACGCTGGCTTTCTGAGTCTTGAGCCATTCGACGAAACCATCGATGTCTCGCCGATACGCCATCAATGTATTCACCGAGCGACCTTGCTCGACACGCATCCATGTCATAAAAGTCTCGATCGGGTCAACAGCCATCACACAACCGCTCGCTCAAAGAAACTGGCTGAAACTCTGTGCCACTAACAAAAGCCCGATCACCGTTTTGCCATCTGAGATCTCGCCGTTTTTAATCATCTCGAGAGCGTCTGTAAACAGCGGTGTTTCAATCGTCATGAACTGCTCTTCTGGCCCATGCCGATCGACATTCGTCTGTCGCAAATCAACAGCCAAGAATAAATGAACCTTAGAATTGCTGATGCCAGGCGCCGATTCATGACTGCCAAGTTTGATCATCTGGCCAGCCTGAAAGCCCGCCTCTTCTTCAAGTTCACGTTGCGCCGTAATCTGGGGATCTTCGCCTTCTTGATCGCGCATGCCTGCCGGTATTTCTAGTGTTTTGACATCAAGTGGTGGCCGATATTGGCGCACCAACAACACTCTTCTTGCACCAACATCGCCAACGAGCGCTACAACACCAACAGCACCGGGCGAATCTACATAGGTGCGAACGAACTTTTCGCCTAAAGGGTCAGAAAAATCGGCTTGCACCAACGACCAAGCGGCCCATTTATGCACGATTTTTTGTTTAACTAATTTAAAGTCTGCCGTCACGACGACACACCCCCGACGTCAATTATCGTGCGACTGATTTCGTCGAACTATCGGCAACTTCAATCGGCAACTGAGAAAGACGTGTGGTGCGATATTTCAACGCCGCAGCAATCAATTCGCGAAATAACGGATGTGGTCGATCTGGTCGACTCTTGAATTCTGGGTGTGCTTGAGTACCAATCCAGAACGGGTGATTCTCGAGTTCAACAAATTCAACAAGTCGTTTGTCTGGCGACGTACCGCTGCACAACAAACCGGCTTCTTCAATTCGTGCCCGGTAATTTGAGTTGAACTCATAGCGGTGACGATGACGCTCACTTACAACTGGCTCGCCGTATGCGTTGCCAACTTTCGTATCTGGCGTCAAAACTGCATAATACGCACCGAGCCGCATCGTGCCGCCCTTGTCAGTGACTTCGCGTTGGTCGTTCATTAAGTCGATAACTGGGTGCGGTGTCGCGGCATTGAATTCGGTCGAGTTGGCATCTTTGAGCCCGATCACATTGCGCGCAAACTCGACTGTCATAACTTGCATGCCCAAACACAAACCAAGACAAGGCACCTGATTTTCTCGTGCATATTCGGCGGCGCGAATTTTGCCTTCGATACCGCGTGGACCAAAACCACCAGGTATCACGATGCCATCAAGCGAACCAATTGCTTCGTCAGCAAGCAAACCCTCAACATCTTCAGCCTGTATCCAGACAACTTCAATCTGCGCACCATGATGAAACCCCGCGTGTTTCAAACTTTCTATTACCGAAAGATATGCATCATGAAGATCGACGTATTTGCCGATCAGACCGATGCGAACCGGCGAAACCGAGGCTTCGATGCGTGCAACGAGTTGGCGCCAATGCGACAAGTCAATTGGCGCATCAATTCGCAGCACGTCACAGATAACAGTGTCAAAGCCTTCATCATGAAAAATCAACGGCAGTTCATAAATATTTTTGACGTCAACTGCATTGATGACTGCGCGGTTGTCGACGTCACACTGATTAGAAATTTTGCGCTTGAGCGCGTCACTTAGTGGCTCATCACTTCGACAGACGATTACATCGGGTTGAATACCACGACTACGCAACTCGGTGACGCTGTGCTGAGTCGGTTTCGATTTTTGCTCACCGCTCGGTCCGATAAACGGCACCAAAGTGACATGCACATAACAAACATTGTCGCGGCCGACCTCGTTGCGAAACTGGCGAATTGCTTCAAGAAACGGCAAGATCTCAATGTCGCCAACGGTGCCACCCACTTCGGTGATCACAACATCAACTTCATCGTTTACCAGTCGACGAATGCGACGTTTAATCTCGTCAGTGACGTGCGGAATCACCTGAACCGTGCGACCGAGGTAATCACCACGTCGCTCGGCTGCCAAAACTGCTTGATAAATCGAACCAGTTGTTGCATTTGATGCGCGAGTCAGGGGCTCATCAATAAATCGCTCATAGTGGCCCAAGTCAAGATCGGTTTCACCGCCATCGTCAGTAACAAAAACTTCACCGTGCTCGAATGGGTTCATCGTGCCCGGGTCAACGTTGATGTACGGATCAAGTTTTTGCATCGTCACGCGTAGTCCGCGCATTTTCAAGAGACGACCAAGTGAACTTGCAGTCAGACCTTTGCCAAGACCGCTGGCGACTCCGCCCGTTACGAATACGTGCTTTGGCACTTCGGGCTCCCGTCTTTGTTAACTAAGTGTGGATTCTCCACAGTGACTGTGACGGAAGATAAGCATATCCGAAAACTCAGGGGCGTCGTTTCTTGGCGCCTGATGCCGAAAGCAAATCTCTGGCATGCTCGGTCGCCGACTCTTGAGCGACCCCTCCCGAGAGCATTCGTGCAATTTCAGCAACTCGGTCTTCGCCTGAAAGCATCGATGCCGTGGCAAAAGTCTGTTTTGCCCGCACTGCTTTGGTCACATTTATCTGAGTCTGAGCCGCCGCGGCGACTTGAGCCAAATGAGTAACAACCAAAACCTGATGGCGCTGCCCCAAATCTGCCAGCGATTTTGCCACCGCGACAGCAGCCGTACCCCCGATGCCTGCATCGACCTCGTCAAACACCAGTGTGCCGGGGGCCTGGGTTAGAACGAGTCTCAGTGCGAGCATTGTGCGTGCAAGTTCACCGCCGGACGCAACTTTTGTCAACGGCAGCAACGGCGAACCAGGATTTGCGGATAACAGAACTACGACTTCATCACCAGGGTCATCGCCGACGGTTATTGCGAGCGAAGCATTGTTCATCGCCAGAGTTTTTAGATGTGCTTCGACAGCAGCTGCAAGTTTTGGGGCTGCCGCTCGCCGCTTGGCGCCAACTGCTTTTTCGGCTTTCGCCAATTCTGCTAGCGCCTTTTCACGTTGCGCTTCAAGTTCGATTGCTCGCTGTTCGAAACTCTGCAGATCACTAAGTCGTTCGCCAACCTCTTGGCCGTACCTAATGACATCAGCCAGCGTCTCGCCATATTTACGTCGCAAATCGACCAACAGCTGTCGCCGCTTGCGAATCTCTTCAAGTCGCTCGGGGTCTTCTTCGGTCGCCTCGGCCTTTGCACGCAGATCGCTAGCAACATCAGTGAGCTCTTGTTGCAATAATCTCAACCGCGAGGCCAGTTCGCCGAGTGCATCGCGATGCCCAAGGGCTGATATTGCCTTAGCCAAACCATCACCAGAACCACCATCATCAGTAATCGCCGCAACTGCTTGCCAAAGCGCTTCGCGATGCGCGACGGCGTCTGCCAACAAGTCTTCTTCTCGCTCGAGGGTTTCATCTTCGTTGGCATCACTCAAACCAGCATTGCCAATTTCTTCGACTTGAAAAGACAGCAAATCGATTTCGCGAGCCCTCGCTCGTTCATCGCCACCAATTGCCGCCATGTTCGCATCAATCTCAGTGAGCCGAGCCCTTGCTGCGCGCAGTTCGGTTAGATCTACACCTGCAAACGCATCAAGTGCCGCACGTTGAGCGCTTTGACCAAGCAAACTTTGATGAGCGTGTTGACCATGCAGATCTACAAGCGATACGCCGTGTTCGGCCAAATTGCCGACCGTAGCCAACCGACCATTTACATAGGCGCGCGACCGACCATCAAGCGGAATAACTCGAGCCAACACAACTTCAACGTCTTTGTCAATAAACCGACCCTCTACACGCGCCTCGCTCGCACCGGGTCGAATGATGCTCGCATCAGCACGACCACCTACGAGCAAACTGATTGCCTCAACCAACATGGTTTTACCAGCACCCGTCTCGCCCGTCAACGCGGTGAGACCACCAGTCAAGACAATTTCAAGTTTTTCGATTACGCCTAAATTTTCGATGCGCAACTCGCTGAGCACTATTCGTCTCCTAGTCCAAATTTTGCGCGAACGATCTGGTGAAACTTTGGCTGCTGCGTGAAGCGAACAAAGTGCGCTGAACAACTGTCGGCTTCAAAACTCACGAAATCTCCTTGATCGAGGCTGGCGACATGACGACCATCGATTGCCAACTCGGCTGGTCGTGTGCCCACAACTTGCATGCTCAATGTCTCGGTCGGGCCGAGCACAAGACTGCGGTCGAACAACATGTGTGGCGAAACAGGCGTGAGCAGCATCGCTTTATGTCGTGGAGAAACAACCGGACCGCGTGCAGACATCGAATATGCAGTAGACCCGGTGGGTGTTGCAACGATCACGCCGTCAGCAGAATATCGGGCAAAAACTTCATGATTGATAGTTACGTCAAGCCACACAGTGTGTCCAGATTGCTGTCGCTCGATAACCGCTTCGTTCAGTGCACGCCAGGTCTGGCTCTTATTTTGTGATTTCAAAGTGACCGCCAACATCATTCGCTCGTCGAGAACGATCACACTCTTGTCGTCACGCTTGATCCATTGCTCGAGACGTTCAATCAATTCTTCGGGTTCAATTTCGGTTAGATAACCCAGAGTCCCCATGTTCACACCCAAAATTGGCACGGGCGCCCCACCCAGCAGTTCGACCGAGCGCAAAATCGTGCCGTCTCCGCCGAGGCTGACCAACAAATCTGCATCTTGCGCCGAGCGATCGGCACCAAATTCGCTCAACCCGAGCGCAGCCGCATCGGCAGCTGGCATCCATGAGTTATGACCGTTTTTGTCTAGCCACTTTTTTGCCTCGCGAATAATCGGCACCACTTCGGGGCGTGTGTGATGCGCCACGAAAATGATGTTCAACGATTCAGCCATGACTAACAATCTATTAACTTCAAGACGCAACTTGGGCGCATTTAGCAACCATCAGAAACTCGCGATTGCCGTCGTGCCCGTGGATAGGCGAATCGATCACTCCCAAAATCTCACAACCCAATTGGCGTACGAACTCGGTCATCTCATCATTAACTCGTTTATGAACTGCTGAATCAACAATCACACCAGCACCACGATCAGACTCTGCTTTTGTGGCTTCAAACTGGGGCTTAACCAAGAGCACCAAAATGCCGTCATCTTTAAGTGCGGATTTCACCGCCGGCAAAACCTCGCGTGCCGAAATAAACGAGAGGTCGACTGTCGCGATATCAAATCGTGGCCCGAAAACTTTGCCGCCTTTTTTTACGAGTCTCTTAATCTCGCGCCCATTTGTGTTTTCGATAACGACTACTCGTGGGTCACGTGCCAACTTCTCGTGCAATAGGTTTTTGCCAATGTCAAGGGCCACAACTTGGCGAGCGCCATGTTGAAGCGCGCAGTCAGTGAACCCACCAGTTGAAGCACCGACATCTAGCACGCGTTTTTCTGCGAGATCAATCGCGAATTCGCGAATCGCGGCTTCAAGTTTCAAACCTCCACGACTCACATACTTCGGCGCAACGATCAACAACAACTCGTCACCAGGCGCGACCATGTAACCGTGCGAAACTGCAATCGAACCATTAACCGTTATTTTCCGCTCGTCAATCGCTAGTTGCGCTTCGGCAACAGAGTCAAATAGTTTCTTGGCGACCAATGCTTGGTCGAGACGGACACGTTTCAAATTGCGATGCCTAGTTGCTTTACTAAATCAATCAAGTCTTCAACAACAAGTTCAAACTTGTGCTCGCTTTGCAATTTATTGGCACCGACACGATCAACAACACCAGACGAAGCAAGTGCGAATTTTGCGCCGATTGTTTTTGCAAACGCACCGTCAGTTGAATATCTATCGCCCACCATCCAACATGAACTTAAATCGCTGATGTTGAGCGCTCGTCGCACCAAATCGCCCATTGGTGCAAAAGGTTTGCCCGCAATGATTGGCGCAACGCCACTCGCAGTCGCAATTGCCGCCAAGATCGAACCGCCACCAGGTATCACACCTGTCGATGTCGGGTATGTCGCATCATCGTTTGTACCAATCAAAGTCGCACCAGCACGAACCGCAGCCGACGCTCGACGCATCGACTCAAAGTTAAACGTTCTGTGAAAGCCGACAATCACAGCGTCAATATTCGTATCGCTATTTTCTTGTGCTTCGTGTGACGAGTTGTCATCGGTTCGCCCTGTAACGATTGCGCCAACACTCTCAACTGCTTCGACAACACCCGGACCACCAGCCACCAAAACACGCTGACCCGACTTCAACAAAGTCGCTGCTGCCCCCGACGAACTTCGTGTACAGCTGTGCGAGGTAGTTGTTCAC
>JANRBC010000095.1 GCA_030727685.1 Ilumatobacteraceae bacterium | reverse complement strand
CTCTATCGACCGGGGCCGATGGGTGCGAACATGCACAATGACTATGCCGACTTTAAGAACGGTCGCAAGACGCCGAAAATATTTCATCCAGACGCCCAAGATCTGCTTGGTGATACGCAAGGTTTGATGATTTATCAAGAGAGCATGATGCGTGTCGCCCAAAAGTTTGCTGGCTACAGCCTCGAAGAAGCCGACGACTTGCGCAAGGCCTGCGGCAAGAAAAATCGAGCCGACATGAAAAAGCAACGGGCCAGTTTTGAAAAAGGTTGTGTCGATCGGGGTTACGGTCAAGAGTTGGGTGAGACACTCTTTGATTCAATTGAGAACTTTGCCGACTATGCATTCGGCAAGAGCCACGCATATGGATATGCGTTCATTGCATATCAAACCGCATATCTCAAAGCCAATTATCCGTTTGAATATCTCTCGTGTCTGCTGACAAGTGTCAAAGCAAGTTATGACCGCGCCGCGATTTTCTTGGCCGACGCTCGTGCCAGCAACATCACGGTCAAAACCCCAGACATCAATTCGTCAGGGGTCGATTTCGTGCCGGTGATTGAGGGTGACAATCGATTGATCAGTTTTGGTCTTTCGGCAATTCGCAATGTCGGCGAGGCTGTCGTCGGCCTGATAGTTGATTATCGACGAGCAAACGGTCCATTCACTTCGTTCTACGACTTCGTCGATCGTGCGCCGATTGCGACACTCAATAAACGCACAGTCGAGTCGTTGATCAAGGCTGGTGCTTTCGATTCTTTGGGGCATCCGCGAAAAGGTTTGCTCTTGGTATTTGAATCAATTATCGAGAACACCCTGAATCGCCGGCGTGAACGTGACCAAGGCGTAATGAGTTTGTTTGATCAGGGCGCAGACTCGGGCTCGAGTTTCTCTGAACAAATTGAGATACCGAACATAAATTACGAAAAGTCTGAGCAACTAAAAATCGAGCGCGAAATGCTCGGTTTATATGTATCTGATCATCCATTGCGTGGTGTCGAAGGTCAGTTGCGTCGCAAAGTCGAGTGTTCTTTGGCTGATCTCGAAGAAAAAAATGATGGCGCTTATCTGACTCTCGGTGGCGTAATCACGGTTGTCAATCGAAAATTCACGCGTAAGGGTGATCAAATGGCAGTGCTGACGATCGAAGACCTGCAGGCTTCGGTCGAGGTAAATATTTTTCCGAAGACATATGCCAGTTTTGGTCACTTGATTGACGAAGACACGATTATCACCGTTCGCGGCCGACTTGACAAGCGCGACGACTCACGTATTTCGTTCAATGCCCAAGAAGTGAAGATCGTCGAGCCAATGCGGGCGAGCGACATGAGTTTGCATATTGAACTTGCGGGCAGGTCGCTGTCGCAAGAAGACATTTTTAACTTGCAAGAGTTGTTGAAAGACCATGGCGGACAAACGCCCGTACAATTGCATATGCCTGGTGGCAAAAGTTTGCGCTTGGCACCTGAATTTAATGTTGACATTGACCGTGCAATTGGTGCGTTGCGTGCGTCTTATGGCAACAGTGTCTATATCGGTTGAGAGTCTTGTTATCTAGTTGATAGCGAGTTATCGAAACTAATTGTCTGAGCCATCGGAAATTGACAATTTTGCTGGCAGAATAGAAGGGTTATGCCGCTTGTTGTCAAGACGATAGACGCTTCAGCGTTAGTTGACTCAGACCTTGATGACCTTGCCGCGATGGGTGGTGCGTTTGGCATCGGTGCAATTTCGAAAGCAAAAGAAGACTGGGTGCTGTTTGCTAGTGCAAAACTCGACGGCAAACTGCATGGCTTCATGTTCTCAACTCTTGAACGCATTGGTGGCACGCCATGCGTTTTGTTGGGCATGCTGAGCGTCAAACGAACTTCGAAGCGAGATCAAATTCTTAAAGGTTTGATGAGCGAGGCATACCACCGCGCGTTGATGGCTTTCCCTGATGAAGATGTTGTAGTTGGGTCAAGATTTGTTTCGGTAGATGCTCTCGAGTCATTTAAATCACTCACAGAATTGATACCGCGACCAGATCATCGTGCGGTCGGCGAAGAGCGGGCCTGGGGTCGGCGCCTTGCCAGACGGTTCGGTTGCGAGTCGGCATATGACGAGCAGTCGTTCACCGTTAAGAGCAACGGCCAAAGTGGCTTCATCGATTTTGAGTCGTTGAAACCTGGCAAAGCACCAGCCGACGTCGCGGCGTTGTTTAAGAGTGTTTCAGCAAAGAAGTCTGGTTCTCTTGTCGTTCACGGTTGGACGATGACCGAAAACTTGCTGAAACTCGGCAAGCACTAATTTTTTTGATATGCAGTTCGCGGACTGCGTTCGCTCTCGCAAAATGGTGCGCGCCTTTCGCAAGGCGCCAGTCGATTCAAAGCTCTTAGACAGAATTGTTGATCTTGCTTCGCGTGCTCCATCAGCCGGAAAGACCCAAGGTTGGCATCTGTTGGTATTGCGTGACGAACAAACAGCAAAGTTTTGGGATCTGTCATTGCCGCAAGAAAAACGACCAAGCTTTCGTTGGCAACACCTTCTAGACGCACCAGTTATTGGTTTGGTTTTTGCAGATCCTCATGCCTATTTAGAGCGTTATAGCGAACCCGACAAAGCAAAAACAAAACTGGGTGACAAAGTTTCTGCTTGGCCGACGCCCTATTGGACAGTCGACGCATCTTTTGCAACGATGCAACTGTTGCTTGCCGCACATGATGCTGGTCTCGGTGCACTTTTCTTTGGTGTTTTTAACGGAGAAGAAAAGTTGCGAAGAGAATTTAAGGTCCCCGAGCAAATGCAACTCATCGGCGCAGTGGCGATTGGTTGGCCAAAGTCAGAAAACCTCACTGACCAAGGTGCTAGCGCCAAGCGTCCTCGGCGTAAACCATCAGAGATTATTCGTGAGGGCAGTTTCTAATTCAGTGTCGCGAGGGCCTCGTGCAGTTGTTCGACCGTCGACGCCGGGGCGTTGCAGACATAATTTTGGCAAACATATGCAAACCCAGGTCGACGATCTTGCCAAAGTGGTGACTCATAGGGTTCACCGAAGGCGACCACGACTGTCGGTAGCCAAAGTTTTTTAATTGACTCGACTAGATCGGGTCTGTCTCCGGTTATTGCTATTTCTGTGACTCCTTTATGAACGAGATAAACAGCGTGCAATAGGTTGCCAAAAGCACTTGGTGCTGCCTCGGCAATTCTTGTGAAGAGGCGCAATATCTCATGTGCGTTGCGCGAGAATTTATCGTCGCCAGTCAAGGTGCCCAGTCTTAGCAGGGCATTTGCGGCTACTGAGTTCGCCGATGGGGTTGCATTGTCGAGCAAATCTTTTTGTCGCACAACTAGTTGCTCAGCATCGGTCGCAATTGTGAATAATCCGCCATTTTTTTCATCCCAATAGTCTGCGAAAAGTTGGTCGGCGACTTCAATGCTGCGCGAGATCCAAATTGATTTACCAGTTGCTTCGGCAAGACGAGTGAATGCATCGACTAAATGTGCGAGATCGCAGGCGAGTGCGCGGTGTCGGGCCTTAGGTGATCCGTTGCGTTGCCAACTTCGCGCCCACTTAGACGAACCAGTTTTTTGGTCATTAACCCTTAACTCGCGAAATAGAAACTCACAGTTCTGTTCGGCTATCTCGAGCCAGTCTTTTCGTCCAAGCAAGTTTGCGGCCTCAATTAGTGACGCCGCCATCATCGCATTCCATTCGGTAAGAATCTTGTCGTCAAGCAGTGGGCGCTCTCGCTTGTTTCGTGCATCAAATATTTTCGACCGAATTTCTTCAATCTCTGGTGAGCGCTTGAAGTCGCCCCGATGGTTCAAGCGTGTCAAAATATTCTTTCCTTCGAAGTTGCCCGCATCTGAGATTTCATAATGGTCAAAAGCGAGTTTGACCAAATTCTCTGGCAAAATGTTGCGCAACTCAGATGGGGTGAATACGTAAAAATGCCCCTCGTGCGAATGCCCGAGATCGTCAAGTGAATCGGCATCTTCGGCACTGAAGAAGCCCCCATCTAGGTCTCGTAAATCACGCGTCACATACTCGACGATTTCTTCACAAATTTGTCGGTAATTTTCTGATTGAAAAACTGTGGCTGCATGTGCATAGACGCGAAGAAGTAAAGCCTGGTCGTACAGCATTTTTTCAAAGTGAGGGACAAGCCATTTTTCATCAACGCTGTATCGCGAGAACCCGCCACCAATATGGTCGTACATTCCCCCTGAAGCCATCGCATCCAACGTGGTGGTGATCACTGTTTTTAAGGTTTCACTCGGCTCGTCGATGTATTTTCGTAAAAGTAGATCGATATTCATCGTGCTCGGAAACTTCGGCGCACTACCGAAGCCTCCCCATTGATGATCAAACGCATCTATAAGTTGGTCGCATGCTCGGGTAACTAAGGCAAAACTCGGCAAAGTTTCGTCTGGGGTGACGGCTGCGGTTCTCGAAAGTGATTCACCGAGGGCTGCAATGTTGTTTTCGATATCGGCACGACGGTTATGCCACGCATCGTTGACAGCGTTCATCAGTTTTATAAACGACGGTTTCGGAAAATAGGTACCGCCGTAAAAAGGGTGACCATCTGGGCTCATAAACACTGTCATCGGCCACCCGCCACGCCCAGACATTGCTTGTACAGCATCCATGTAAAGAGCGTCGATATCTGGACGCTCTTCGCGATCAACTTTTATATTGACAAAAAGTTGGTTCATCAATTTTGCGGTTTCGAGATCTTCAAAACATTCGTGTGCCATGACGTGGCACCAATGACATGCCGAGTAACCAATCGAGAGCAAAATTGGCACGCCGCGACGTTGGGCTTCGCTGAACGCCTCGCTTGACCAGCTAAACCAATCGACAGGGTTTTCTTGATGCTGTCGAAGATACGGGCTGGTCTCTTGCGCTAGGCGATTAATCATTTAAGTCGTAGCTTCATTTTTGGTAACGATTTCTAGAACGACAGTTTGAGTTAGTCGTCTGTACGGAGCTTTGGCGTCAGCAACAATGCGCAGTATGCATTGGCCATCACCGGTTGGTACTAAAACTTTTTTTACAATTTTGCATGGTCCGGTAACGACGCGAGTTGTAATTTTGCCTTTCGAAGCGCTGCCGACGAGTTCAGCAATAGCAACATTTGCACTTCGCTCGACCGTCGAAATTGTCGTCCAGATTGCCGAAATCCTCGGGGTTGTAGCCGAAAAACGCATTTGCGGAGTGCCACCGACAGAGATCAAAGTTCCGAACCGCAGAAAAGATTTAATGTCTTTGCGCGTCGGAACATATGTGTTTTTCTGTGCTTGAGAAATCGCTAAGCAGTCGATCGGTATCTCAAGTGTTGCATCACCGGGTGATAAGCAGCGATACCACTGCAGTCTTTCGCTTGCAGGAATCTGCACGGTGCCCCCGACAGATTCTTGGCCAACTCGTCCGAGTGATGAAACGGTCGGAAAGACAATATTGTCAGGAAAATATCCGAGGGCTTTGAAAATTGCGTAAGCATCTATCAGGCCTGCTCCAAAAGTTTCATCTCGTCCCTCGGCGCCGATGTCTTTTGCCGTGGTGGTGATTATCTCGCGCACTTGTGCTGCAGTGAAATCTGGTCGAACGCTGTAGATCAGCGCTGCCACGCCACTTACAAATGCCGCCGCCATAGATGTGCCGCTCATAGTCGCGTATGGTTCGCCAGCCCCAGCGCATCTGCGTGAAGGGTCGGCGCTCGAGTCAATGCGAACAGTCGAACAAATGCTGACGCCTGGTGCTGCGACATCAATGTAAGTGCCGCGCTGATTGAACGATGGAGCGTTCGATGTTTGATCAATTGCAGTTACCGCAAGAGTGAGATCGTTGCCGGCAGGGTATGTGGTGCTCGCTATGGGGCCACCGTTACCCGCGGCGGCAACTACAACAACATTATTGAGTTCGGCATACTCGAGTGCAAGCTGCAGCGCAATGGTCTGAGTCTTTCCACCGAGCGAGAGGTTGATGACCTTCACACCTTGTTCGACGGCTAGGCGAATCGCTTGAACCAAATCGCTCTCTGAGCCATCCCCGCGAGAGTCGAGAATTCGTATCGGCAGAATTTTTGCATCGGGGGCGATTCCGCTGATACCGATTCCATTATCGCGCTGACCGGCGATTATGCCAGCAACATGAGTTCCGTGACCAACTGTGTCGACATCTGCTGACAAGTCACCGATGCGACCTCGAACTATTGACCGTCCAGGAAGCAAATTTTGTGACAAATCTGGGTTTGGTCCAGAACCAGAATCAATGACCGCAACGGTGACTCCGGCGCCGGTTGAAATAGTTTGGGCTTCATTGATGTTTGCGACATCAAGTCCCCATTGTGAACTGAAAGCAGGATCGTTCGAGGCACTAGCAATCGGGCTAACTGCAATATGGCCACCGATGAACGCAATTGCCGCGACGACACAAAGCGAACTTAGTTTTCTAGTTGGTAATACCAATTTCAATTACGCACCCGTCGAGTGAAAGCCACCGTCAACATGGATAATTTCGCCGGTCGTAGCCGGAAACCAATCGCTCAATAATGCAACCGCACTGCGGGCGACGGGAGCAGAATTGTTGACATCCCAACCGAGTGGTGCGCGATCGCTCCAGATGTCTTCAAATGCACTGAATGACGGAATCGACTTTGCAGCCATCGTGCGAATTGGCCCGGCAGCGATTAAGTTGCAGCGAATGTTTTTTGGCCCAAGTGCCTTTGCTAAATATCGATTGGTACTTTCAAGTGCAGATTTAGCCACACCCATCCAGTTATACGCGGGCCAGGCGACCGTGTTGTCAAAATCAAGTCCGACGATCGTGCCGCCCGAAGTCATCAGAGGCACGAAAGAATCAGCCAAAGTTTTGAGTGAGTAAGCCGAGATGTGCATTGCAGTAGATACGTCTTGCCATGTTGCGGCCATAAAGTCGTCTCCGAGGCAAGCCGCAGGCGCAAAGCCGATTGAGTGCAAGACTCCGTCGACGCGTCCAAGAATTTTCTGAATCGCAACTCTTGCATTATCTGTGTGTTCGTCAACGGTTACATCAAATTCGACAACTTCGACGGGCGAATCAAGTTTCTTGGCCGCGCGTTGGGTTATCGACAGACCGCGACCGGCGCCGGTTAAAACTATTTTTGCTCCCTCGCGCTGTGCGAGTTGTGCAATTCCAAAAGCCAGCGACGCTTCGGTCAGCACGCCTGTAATGACAATATTTTTTCCGTCTAATATGCCCACACATTCAACGGTAGTTGGTCTAACTAGGTTTTGTCTGAGCGCGGTACTGCACGGTCGCTACTGGCTATATATAACTCGTTTTCTTGGTATGCAGATAGGTAGCGTTGCAAAGTATGCGCATTGGCTTGCTAGGCGGAACAGGTCCCGCGGGTAGCGCGTTGGGTCTTCGACTGGCATCTATTGGGTACGAGATAGTTCTTGGCTCGCGCGATGCTAAAAAGGCGCAAGATGTTTGCATCGAGCTCATCAAAAAGTGGCCGGACTACAAACTGAAAATTTCGGGCGGGGACAACGATCAAGCAGCTCGCTGCGAATTAGTAGTAATTGCAACCCCTTGGGACTCAGCAGCGACAGTCGTTAACGAACACACACAAGACTTGGCCGGAAAAATAGTGGTGACAATGGCTAACGCGCTCGTGAGAGTAGGTAAAGAATTTCAACCTTTAGTTCCGCCGCGCGGAAGTATCGCCGCCCACGTTCAGGCTGAGATTCCGTTGTCGCGAGTCGTGGCCGCGTTTCAGCATTTGCCAGCAACCGAACTTGGTCGACTCGGTCATGAAGTTGATAGTGATGTTTTGATTTGCTCTGACGATCCTGTTGCAACTGCGACAGTCAGTGAGATCGTTGCGAAAATTCCTGGTTGCCGTCCGCTAAATGCTGGAACGTTGTCGAATGCTTTGGCGATCGAAGCATTTACGGCTGTGCTGTTGCAACTCAATGTTCGTTACAAAACGAGAGTCGCGCCTCGACTCACCGGCATACCAGATCGTGGTGGTTCGGTTTGACCTTGAGGATTTATGACACGGCAAAAAAACGTGTCGTAGATTTTGTTGCTGACCAACAGGTTTTGATGTACACATGTGGCATCACACCGTACGATGCAACTCACATCGGCCACGCGTTCACTTTTATTACTTATGATGTGTTGCAACGACGTTTGATCGATCTTGGGCACTCAGTGAAGTGTGTTCGCAACGTCACCGATGTTGACGATCCGCTCTTTGCTAAAGCCCGCGAATTAGGTGTCCACTATCTCGATCTAGCCGCCGGCGAAGAGGCGCGGTTCAACGCCGACATGAAGGCACTAAACGCTCTCGATGTTTACAGTAAGCCACGTGCATCGTCGGCGATCTCTGACATTCGCGGGTTCATTGGCATGGTGATTGAAAAAGGTTTTGCATATCAAGCGGGGCAGAGCGTCTATTTCGATGTGACTAAGTTCGGTTCGTTCGGCAGTGTTTCAAATTATGACAACCCCACGATGATGCGACTTGCAGCCGAACGAGGTGGGCAGATTGAAGACCCGCATAAACGCCATCCGCTTGATTTTGTGTTGTGGCAACCCTCGGCGGCCCATGAGCCAAGTTGGGACACAATTTGGGGTCCTGGTCGTCCCGGTTGGCATATTGAATGTTCGGCACTTGCATTGCGCGAACTTGGCTCGACAATTGATCTGCACGGTGGTGGAAGTGACTTGATATTTCCGCATCACGAATGTGAGCGTGCACAATCTGAGGCTGCAACTGGTGACCTGTTCGTGAAACACTGGATGCACGTGGCGATGGTCTTCATGAACGGAAGCAAGATGTCAAAAAGTCTCGGCAATCTCGAGTTTGTCGATCGTCTACGCAAGCAACATGATCCGCGCGCAATTCGGTTGGCGTTGATCGCAAATCACTATCGACATGAGTGGGAGTGGACGCCCGAAGCGATGCCTAAAGCGCACAATCGTTTGCAGAGTTGGTCGCAGGCTACTGCGGGTGACGGAAGCGCCGGTATTGACGAAGTTCGCAACGCACTTGATGACGACCTAAATGTGCCGGCTGCAATTGCTGTGCTTGATGACGCCGCAAAGTCTGGTCATAGTGTCGCCTTGGCAAGTCGATTGTTAGGTGTAGAGATATAGACATGGCTAAGCGGAAGATCAAAAGTGCGAAGCAATTTGATCCATCAAAATATGTTGGCGCCACCAAGTTTCAGACTCGCTTCAGACCGTTCTGCAGATTTTTCTTCACGCGACTCTGGAAGTTTTCGTTAGAAGGATTCGAACAGATTCCAACTAATGGTCCGGCGATATTGTGCGCTAACCACATCAGTTTCTTAGATTCAGTATTTTTGCTCACTTTCTCACCGCGCAACATGTCGGTGGTGGGCAAAAGCGAGTACATGGACTCTTTCAAGACTCGTTGGCTGTTTACGAAAATCGGCATGATTCCCCTTGATCGCTCTGGTGGCGAAAGCGCAACAGCGGCGATGTCTTCAGTTGAGGCTGTGTTGTCGAGAGGCGAACTTTTCGGAATCTTTCCTGAAGGTACGAGAAGTCGAGATGGGCGTCTTTACAAGGGTCGAACTGGGGCGGCACGTTTGGCGCTGAAGTTTGGTTGCCCGGTTTTCCCAGTTGGCATAACTGGCACCAGCGAAATAATGAAACCAGACACGGTGATGCCAAAGTTCGGAAAGCATTGCAAGATCGTCATCGGTGAGCCTATTGATACCCAAAAATATTTATCGCGTGCCGATTCGCCAGAAGTATTGCGCGAACTCACAGATGAAATCATGGTGCGAATTCAGGCACTGACAAAACAAGAGTATGTATACGACTATGCGCCAAGGCGATCAAGCAATAATCGAACCCATATCTAAAACTGCCGCAATCTAGACTGAAGGCGTGCCCAGCGATAGTTCTGTAATCAAAGTTCGACTGCCCGATGACTCGGTACGAGAGTTGCCGACTGGTTCTACAGGTCTAGATCTAGCGCAGTCAATTGGCAAGCGTCTGGCACAAGCTGCCGTGGCAACAGTTGTAAATGGCGTCGAGTCAGATCTTGGCGTTGCACTCGCTGACGGGGCGCAAGTTTCAATTGTTACTGCAGATTCAGACGCCGGTCGGCATGTTTTGCGTCACTCGACGGCGCATGTGCTCGCTCAAGCGGTTGTTCAACTTTTTGAAGGTTCAAAGTTTTCTATTGGTCCGGCAATTGAGGACGGTTTCTACTACGACTTTGAGTTGCCGAACAACAAAACTTTCAGCGACGCCGACTTGGTATCGATCACAGAGCGCATGCAACAAATCGTTGCTGCTGATCAACCGTTTGTGCGTTCTGAAATGTCGGCAGACGATGCATTGAAGGTTTTCAAAGATCAGCCATATAAATGCGAGATTATTCAACGAGTGACAAAAGGTGATGCCGATTCAGTCGATGCGCTTGAAGCCGGCAGTGCAGATGCGGTCAGCGTTTATCGAAACAGTGAAAGTTTTGTTGACTTATGTCGCGGACCTCATGTGCCATCGACGAGTCGGCTTGGTCACTTTGCGTTGATGAAAGTTGCGGGCGCATATTGGCGAGGCAATGAAAAGGGCCCGATGCTCCAGCGCATTTACGGCACAGCATGGGAGTCGAAGTCGGCACTTGCTGAACACTTGCATCGACTAGAAGAAGCAGAGAAGCGAGATCATCGTCGTCTCGCAGTCGAAATGGATCTTCTGTCGTTTCCACAAGAGCTGGGTGGCGGGTTGGCGGTCTGGCATCCAAAGGGTGGCATCGTTCGAAAATTGATGGAAGATTACAGTCGCGAACGTCATCAAAATGGTGGTTACAAGTTTGTGTTTACACCGCACTTGGCTAATGCGCATCTCTTTGAGACTTCAGGTCATTTGCAGTTTTACAAAGACGGCATGTATCCGCCAATGGAAATGGATAACGGCACTTATTATCCAAAACCGATGAACTGTCCGATGCATTGCTTGATCTACCGCGATCGTCAACGAAGTTATCGAGAGTTGCCATTGCGCTTGTTCGAGCTGGGCACGGTATATCGCTACGAACGCGCAGGAACTCTGCATGGTCTGTTGCGAATTCGCGGTTTCACGCAAGATGACAGCCATATTTTTTGTACTGAAGAGCAGATGGCTGATGAGATTGCCTCGCTGCTTGATTTTGTTTTGAGTGTGTTGCGTCGCTTTGGATTCAATGATTTTGATTTCAAGCTCAGCACGCGCAATGTAGACAAATCTGTTGGTTCTGACGAAATCTGGCAAAAAGCAACCGACGCGTTGCGTGAGGCGTTAAACCGCCACGGTTTGCAATTTACTGTCGCCCCAGGTGACGCCGCTTTTTACGGACCAAAGATCGACATCGATGTGCGAGACGCGATCGGAAGAAAATGGCAATTGAGCACGATTCAGTGCGACTTCAACCTTCCAGAACGCTTTGGTCTCGAATACATTGCAACTGATAATGCGCGAAAGCGTCCGATCATGTTGCATCGCGCATTGTTCGGCTCGATCGAACGGTTTTTTGGCGTGCTTCTCGAACATTACGGCGGAGCGTTTCCGACTTGGCTTGCGCCAGTTCAAGTGCGTGTGCTTGCCGTGGCTTCTGCGCACGAAGAATATGCGGCCAAAGTTGTTCAGCAACTAATCGAAGGCGGGTATCGAGTCGATCAACTTGTTGCTGATGAACAACTTGGCAAGCGAATTCGTGCATCAAAGCTCGAACGAATTCCGTATGTGTTGGTTGTCGGAGATGACGATGTTGCAAATTCAACGGTGGGGGTTAATCCTCGTGGTGGCGATGTGCGTCGAGATGTTCTGATGAACGACTTTCTTCGACAACTTTCAGCAGATGTGGGCGAGACAAAAAGTGTCGCTTAGTCAATCGGGCGGTCGATCGTGTTAGAGCGACTCTGGAATGGCTGGCGAGCCGACTATGTCGTTCACGGTCAAGGTGCACAAAAAAAGTCGGACAAATCAGTTTTCACTCAGATTCTGAATAGCGGCATGTCTGATGAGCAGTGCTACATCGTGCATCGAGCAGAAAAAGTTTTTGCGTTAATGAACGCATTTCCGTACACCTCAGGCCATCTCTTGGTTGTGCCATACCGTGAGGTTGCCGAACTTGAAGATTTAACTCACGATGAGACTTCAGAACTTTGGGCAACGGTAACTGATGCGGTAAAGGTCTTAAAGTCGGTGTACAAACCCGAAGCCATGAACGTTGGCATCAACCTTGGTGCTGCCGCAGGTGGCAGCATTGCACAACACTTGCATGTGCATATCGTTGGCCGATGGGGTGGGGACACAAATTTCATGGTGACTACAGCCAATACAAAAATTTTGCCCGAGGCGCTTGATGTCAGCGCTGATCGAATTCGAAAAGCCTGGGCGCAAAATTAGTGAACGTGGTCTTTGATGTCTGATTCGCCCAACGAGATACGTGACGAGTTGCCGAGTGACCTGAATGTCACGGCGTTTGTCGGCCCATATATGTTTCCTGACAACAGTCGACGACGAATTCCGGGTTTGATCTATTTGGTCATTGCTGCGTTGAGTTTTGCACTGTGGGTTGTGCAGCGTGACAGTGAGTCAGCGCTTGTAAGCGATGGCTTTCTTGGCGCTGCCATATTGCTGTCGCTCGTGGGTCTATTTTCGCTTTCTTCTTCTTGGCGAATGACTGTCGACGAAAAACTTGCGCTGGTGCATGCAACTCGTGCAGTTGGCTTTGCGGTGGGTCATGCTTCGGCCCAACAAGTTTGGCGTGGATTTCGAAGTCGACCAACATGGCGAGTGATGTGTTACAGCGCGCAAGAGCCACCGTTGCAACGTGGACTAGTTTTGATTGACGCTATTGACGCACGAATTGTCGAGTGTCTGGTCGAAGCAAATCCAGAGAGTTAGGCTGTAAACATGTTTGATGGCAGATTTCGCCACCAGGTAGAGCGAATTGTTCGACCAGTGGGTGAGCAACTTCGTAAAACAAAAATCTCGCCTGATCATTTGACTTTGTTGGGCTTGGTCGTCGCGGTTGGCGCGGCAGTGGCGATCGGTTTAGGTGCGCTACGCCTTGGGTTGTTGTTGGTTGTGCTTGCAGCGCTGCCCGACTTGTTGGATGGGGCACTTGCCAAGGCATCTAATCAAAGCAGTCAACGCGGAGCCTTTTTTGATTCGACAATCGATCGAGTAACTGATGCCGTGTTGCTCGGTGGTGTTGCCTGGTTCTTGGGTTATCAAAGGGGCGCATTTGCTTCGGTTCTAGTTTTCGCTGTTATGGCAGTTTCGTCGTTGATTTCGTATCAACGCGCAAAAGCCGAATCGCTCGGTTTAAATGCCAAGGGTGGTTTGATGGAGCGAGCAGAGCGAATAATTCTGCTTTGCGTGGGTCTGCTCTTTGACGAGCTTCTCTTTTGGGCGATGCTGCTTATGCTCATTTTGGTCACGATGACAGCAGTACAGCGATTCTTCAAAGTTTGGAATCAAGCAGCAGTTGCGCCAGCAACAGCTGATCGTGTTGCGTTGCGTCAGTCACGGCGTGCCTCTCGTCGCGCTCAGCGCGACGATCGACGGCTTAGAGTGACACGGCGTCGTCGTGTGCAGTGACGAATAATTCAGAATTACAGGCTAAAGCATCGCGTACTGACGCATTGATAATTTTCGGATACAGGGTCGTTGGCCGAATTATGAAAGTTGTTCCGCCTGCGGCTATTGCAGTTGCAACTTCGATTGTTGTGCCGGTTGTTTGTGTCTTTATGCGAAAGCAGCGGCCGATCGTCGCTCGCAATTTGCGCAGAGTCAACCCAGAGTTATGTGGCTTTAAGTTGCGACGTGCGGTAAGCAAGTCATATCAAAGTTATGCAAGATACTTTGTAGAGACTTTTCGATTGCCGACATTGTCGAAAGAAATTATCAACTCAAAAATTTCGGTCACTGGCTTTGAGCACATCGAGAACGGACTCAATCTCGGTAAAGGTGTGATCTTGGCTTTGCCGCACTTGGGTGGATGGGAGTGGTCTGGTAGGTGGTTGATCGATCAGGGCCACAACCTGAATGCCGTTGTTGAGAAACTTGATTCACAGGGTTTGTTTCAAATTTTTGTTGACTTGCGCACGAGTTACGGCGTAAATGTGATTCCGCTTGATGACAAGGCAGGGGTTGCAGTGCAAGAAGCCCTTGCAAGAAATGAAATCGTTGCACTGTTGAGCGACCGTGACTTGCAAGGCAACGGTATTGAAGTCGAATTTTTCGGCGAGCGCACTACCGTGCCTGCTGGGCCAGCCTTCTTTGCGTTGCGTACCGGCGCGACATTGCTGTCTCTGGGTACGTATTTTGCAAAGGGCCTCGATCAACACGAAACAGTCGTTCGACCTGCGGTGAATATTCAGCGCACAGGATCACTTCGCGATGATATGAAGATTGTTGCGCAAGATCTAGTTCGCGAATTCGAAATATTGATTAGAGAAAAACCAGAGCAGTGGCACTTATTTCAACCGAACTGGCCGAGCGACAAAATTGCTGAGACTTGTTAGCTGTAAGCGTCAAATAATTGACTGATGGCTTGCGCTTGGCCACCAGAAGTCGAAGACATAACTGCAATCGGAAGCACGCCTATTTGCGACCATCCATAAAGACGCTCGCGTACGGTGTCGACGTCGCCAGAAATAGTGCAGTCGTCTAACCATTGATTGTCCATCGCTGAGATGATCTCGGTGTTGCGCGATTCTTTGGCCGACTCTGACAAAATTTCTTCAAAAGCATCAATCTGCTCGCCGTAGCCACATGCTCGCCAATAATTTCGGTAGTTAGGCAAAGTGACATAACCGACCAAAGTTTTGCGGTGTATTGCTCTTGCCGCTTCAACGTCGTCGCTAATAACCGTCGGGATCATGTTTGCAAGAAACATTTCGCTGCGTTTCGAGTCTGGGAGCAGGGCAATTTGCCCAGCAATGCTTTTGCGCGATGCATTAGCCCAGATGGCGCCATTCGATATCTCGCTAGCCAGCTGCATCATTTTGTTGCGCAACGCGGCCAAATAAATTGGCGGAAGATCGCCTGAAAATCGTTCTTGAGCCTTCATCGTTGCAAGATAATTTTTGATGTCTGCTAGTGGCGTTGCGGTGGTAGCACCAAGGCGGTCGATGACCGGGCCGTGGCTGACACCTAATCCAAGAGCGAACCGTCCGTTTGAAACTTCATGAATGTGTGCTGCAGTGTTTGCCATTTCTATTGCATGGCTGTAATAAATCGGTTGGATAGATGTCCAAAACTTGATCTCGTTTGTCGAGTGGGCCAAAGAGACGCAAAAACCCATTGTTGCGCCGAGACTCGGGCAAGCGATGCCTGCAAATCTCAATTCTTCGGCACGACGAGCTAGATCGAGAATCGCATGTCGTTTTTTGGCCGGTGCGACCATCGAAACTGCCGGTCTAAAATCTGCTGCCGAAATCATGCATTTAAACTAGTCGCAATGGTCGTACGGTAGAAGCGGTGAACGATGTGAGTAATGAATCAAATTTTGGACCAAGTTATGTGCGCAAGAAGATGTTGCGCATTGGTTTGATATCTCCATACAGTTTGACAATTCCTGGCGGCGTGCAAGCACAAGTGTTGGGTTTGGCGCGCGAATTGCGAAAAATGGGACACGAAGCCCGCGTTCTCGGACCATGCGACGGACCGCCCCCCGAACCATTTGTGACACCACTCGGCAACAGTTTGCCCACAGCAGCGAACGGATCAATCGTGCCACTGGCGCCAGATCCATCAGCGGCGTTACGAACGATTCGCGCGATCAACGACGAAGCATTTGATGTTTTGCATCTGCATGAGCCGATTGCTCCGGGGCCAACGGTGACTGCACTGCTGTTGAGGTTGGCGCCGATGGTCGGTACCTTTCATGCAGCTGGCGACATTGCTTGGTACGGCCGACTCAGCAAGGGAGTGAACTGGATCGCAGATTTTTTGGACGCGCGAGTTGCGGTTTCGCCGCAAGCCCGCGAACTTGCACATCGCTATTTAGGTGGCGATTATGAAATTTTATTTAATGGCATTGAAAGCGATCTCTATTCGCGCCCAGAGATTACGCGCGGCGAAAAGAAGTCGATTTTCTTTTGTGGCAGATACGAGCCACGCAAAGGTCTGGCGGTTTTGCTCGAAGCGTTTGAGAAAATTGCAGATGACGTAGAGCTTTGGGTCGCATCTGACGGCGAGGGCATCGAAGAACTGAAAGCGAAGTATTCACACGACAGTCGTGTCGCGTGGCTCGGCCGAATTACCGATGCCGAAAAAATTGATCGCTTGGCAAAGTGCAGCGTGTTTTGTGCGCCAAGTTTGCATAGCGAATCTTTCGGCATCGTCGTTCTTGAGGCAATGGCAAGTGGAGCGCCCGTAGTTGCGAGCTCTCTCGAGGGATATCGAAACGTCGCCACTCATGATGTCAATGGATGGCTGATCGAACCAGGCGATGTGCAAGGTCTGACTGAGAGTCTGGCCAAAATTATCGACGACAAACAGTTAGCCGAACGACTGCGACAAAGTGGACTCGAGAGGGCTAAAGAGCTCTCAATGCGACGTCTTGCTGAAATTTATGTCGAGATTTATCACAAAGTTTTAGAGCGCGAGAGTTTCAATCCAGATCATCATCCAAAAAGTCGTGTGGTGCGAATGTTCTCAGATCGTGTTTTGCGCAAACCTCAGCGGTTATAGCCACGCAGTAGAATAAGTCTCTACCCCCAAGAGAAAGCAAGAGGAATCATGTCGAATTTAGTTTGGCTTGTTGTAATCGTTGTTCTTGTCGGTTTTGTAGCGCTGTCGTACAACTCTTTGGTTCAACGGCGAAATCAAGTTAAAAACGCATGGTCGCAAATTGATGTGCAATTGAAGCGACGAATTGAACTTATTCCAAATCTCGTCGAGACGGTTAAGGGCTACGCAGACTTTGAGCAAAAGACTCTGCAACAAGTCATCGCTGCGCGAAATGTGGCTATGGCGGCTCCGAGCACTGTGGCAGAGCAGGCGGGTGCTGATAATGCTCTTTCGGGTGCGTTGCGACAGTTGTTTGCGCTTTCTGAGTCATATCCAGATTTGAAAGCAAATGCCAGTTTTTTGAGTCTTCAAGAAGAACTCAGCAACACAGAAAGCCGCATTGCCTATGCTCGACAATTCTTTAACGATGCAGTTCTGACATATAACAACGCTGTGCATTCGTTTCCGAGTGTTATCTTCGCTTCAATTTTCAAGTTCAAAGAGAGCGAATTTTTTGAGGCGACCGATGCCGAAAAAGTTGCGCCGAAAGTGCAGTTCTAGATCTTCTAGTTTTTATGCACGACTTAATTTCTTCGAATAAACGACGATCAGTATTTTTGCTGTTGGGCTTTGTCGTGTTGACGGTTGCAGCTGGGGCGGCGGCTGGTCAGGTTTCGGGCAATCCGGTGTTTGGTACTTCGATCGCACTCGTTATTTCTGCGGTGATGGCGTTTACGTCATATTGGAAGTCAGATTCGATTGCCTTGCGGGTCAGTCGAGCCAAGCCGGCAGACGAGCAGGTTTACAAACGACTACACAATTTGGTCGAAGGTCTTTGCATTGCAGGTGGTTTACCAAAGCCGAGGGTTTATGTCATCGACGACCCGGCGCCGAACGCCTTTGCTACAGGTCGCAACCCCAAGCACGCTGCGATAGCCGTGACGAGTGGATTGCTAGAAAAACTTGATCGAGTTGAACTTGAAGGTGTTCTAGCGCACGAACTTTCGCACATCAAGAACTACGACATTCTGGTGTCGACTTTGGCAGTGACACTTGTCGGTACGGTCGCCATCTTGACCGACCTGGCGATTCGCATGATGTGGTGGAACGGTGGGCGAGTGGGTCGTTCTTCAGACCGTCAGAACTCGAGCAACCCACTTGCGCTCGTTGGTTTTGCGTTACTAATTATTGCACCGATTATCGCGCGCATCATGCAAGCAAGTGTGAGTCGTCGCCGTGAAACATTGGCCGATGTCTCGGCATGTCAATTGACTCGGTACCCGCCAGGTTTGATTTCGGCCCTCGAAAAACTTCAGGCAGATAGCACAGTTACGCACTCAGCCAGTATGGCAACGGCCCATATGTGGATTGAGCAGCCTTTGTCGGGGGTGAATGACGCAGGCAGGCTGGGTGGATTTCATAAACTGTTTAATACCCACCCACCGCTCTCAGAGCGAATAGCACTCTTAAGGGAGATGTAAAAATGCTTAATCGTCAAACTCAAAAACTTGTTGCATTATTTGCTGCTGGTGTAATTGTTGCAAGTTGCAGTGGCTCATCTGACTCATCGAGTCCAGAAAGCGTTGAATCAACAGTTGCAAGCGTTGAAGAGACGACTACAACGACGACCACGATTCCAATCGTGAGGGCCCCGTTGACCGGTGCGCAAGCGCCAGATGAAACTGTTATCGGTCGACCAGCGATGGTCGTCAAGATTGACAACCATCCAAAGGCGCGGCCGCAATGGGGTTTGAATCAGGCTGACATTGTCTTCGAAGAAAACGTCGAGCAGTTGACTCGTTTCGCTGCGGTGTATCAATCACAGGGCAGCGACCCAGTTGGCCCGGTTCGCAGTGGTCGTTTGCAAGACATTGATTTGCTCGCATCGCTGAATGCTCCGTTGTTTGTTTGGAGTGGTGGCAATGCAAAAGTGACGTCTGCAATCAGAAAGTCAACGATGATTGATCTGAGTCATTCGGCAGCAAATGAGGCCGGAGGTTTTAGACGCGAGTCGAGTCGTGTGGCTCCGCATAACTTGGTCGCCGAAACCTCAAAATTGTGGACACTCGCACCAGCCGATGCCAAACCACCCGTGCCGCAGTTCGAATATCGTGCCGATGGCGAAACTGTGCCGACCGATTCAAAACCGTCGGGTGCCGTAAAAATCTCGATGGATGGTGTGGATGTGATGTGGGAGTGGAGCCCAGAGAATTTGACCTTCCTTCGTTCACAAGACAACAAACCGCACGTTGACATGGACGATGTTCGAGTAAATGCGCCAAACGTCATCGTGATGTCAGTTATTTATGGCAAGTCAGGTGGGAGTCCGATTGCTAAAACGATTGGTAGTGGCGAAGTTTGGGTCTACACAGCAGGTGCTTTGATTCAAGGTTCATGGGAGCGAACAGACGCGCTTGAGCCATATGTGTTCAAAGACACAAAGGGCGCGGTCATCAAACTCACACCAGGTCGCACTTGGGTAGAGGTAATTCGAGCTAAATCGGCGGTTCATATTCCTGAGGGCATCGACACCGCCAGTGTTCCGTATCCATAGAAAATTAGATGAGAACCTAAGTTTGAGTTCGCTACGCTAATTCTTAGTAGCTGAAAGGTTTATTCATGGCCAAGCGCGAATCTGAAAATAAAACGCAATCTTCAACTGGGTCAATGATCGTGAAGCGTGGCCTGGCAGAAATGCTCAAGGGTGGCGTAATCATGGATGTCGTCAACCCCGAACAAGCCAAGATTGCCGAAGACGCTGGCGCATGTGCGGTTATGGCACTTGAACGTGTGCCAGCAGACATTCGTCGCGACGGTGGTGTTGCGCGAATGAGTGACCCCGAAATGATTACGGGTATCCAGGCTGTTTGTTCAATACCAGTTATGGCCAAGGCCCGCATCGGACATTTCGTTGAAGCGCAGGTTCTTGAGTCGCTTGGTGTCGACTTTATCGACGAGAGCGAAGTGCTCACCCCGGCTGATGAAGCGCATCACATCGACAAGTTGATGTTCGCGACGCCATTTGTTTGTGGTGCGACAAATCTTGGTGAGGCTTTGCGACGCATTAGTGAAGGTGCCGCCTTGATTCGCTCAAAAGGTGAAGCAGGTACGGGCAACATCGTTGAAGCAGTTCGTCATCTTCGTTCGATCATTGGTGATATTCGAAAAATCACGCAAGCAGATTCAGCCGAACTTTTTGACTGGGCTAAAAAATTACAAGCACCTTTGCCGCTCGTGCAAGAAATTGCAGAGACCGGTTGGTTGCAGGTTCCGTTGTTCTGCGCTGGCGGCATTGCGACGCCAAGTGACGCAGCGCTTGCAATGCAACTCGGCGCACAAGCCGTTTTCGTTGGCTCGGGCATTTTCAAGAGCGATGATCCTGCGCCACGCGCAAAAGCAATTGTCGAAGCAACCACTCACTTTCGTGATCCAGAAATCATCGCCAAGGTGAGTCGCAATCTGGGTGGGCCAATGACCGGCATTGGCATGGACAAAATTGAACAGCGGTATGCGGAGCGTGGTTGGTGAACGATTCGAGGCCTCCAGGTGGTTCGCGTCTCGCAAAATAATTCGGCGAAAGTAGTCGGAGTTTTAGCCCTTCAGGGTGCATTTAGTAGTCACATAAAAGTTCTCAATTCGATTGGCGTCTCGACACAAGAAGTAAGAACTCCGCAAGATTTGGCTTCTGTAGATGCCCTTGTTATGCCGGGTGGCGAGTCGACA
>JANRBC010000094.1 GCA_030727685.1 Ilumatobacteraceae bacterium | reverse complement strand
GTTGTTTCAGACTCGGGCACGATGCGCCTACTCGAAGACCCAGATCAGGATCGCCGATTTACCAGTATGGTCGCGCGCGAAAAATCGGGCGCACAACGCGTCTATCAAGTTTGGGGCTCTGGAGAGCGCAAATGCCTCAATGAAGCAGACTCACCTGAAGCAGCAGGCTTCGCGTTGATCGGCGAGTTCAACGACACCGCATCTTTTGTCACTAACTCGAGCCAAGACCCCGGTGCTTCGGCTCTAGACACGGTCGGTCTTTGTCAGCCTAGAACGGCTAGCACAAATCAAGTTCGTTATTACCGCGGCATTGTTCGTGCGATGAACAACTCAAGAAACGAAAACCGCACCATCAACATTGCCCGTCTTGACGACTACCTTCGCGGTGTCGTGCCTCGCGAATCACCTGCATCTTGGGGTGACACGGCTGGTGGTGCCGGCATGAACGCACTTCGCGCGCAAGCAGTTGCCGCTCGATCATATTCAGTTACCGAAAATCGCTACGCAGGCCTGGCAAAAACTTGCGACACACAAGACTGCCAAGTTTACGGAGGTGCTGCACTTCGAACTTCGGTAAACGCGTCACCAACAAATCTTGAAAGCGCAAACACCGATCGTGCCATCGCTGAAACAACAGGTGTCGTTATCAGAAATCCAAAAGGCAATGTAGTTAGAACTGAATTCTCTTCATCTAATGGTGGTCGTACTGCAGGCGGAGAGTTTCCTGCGCTCGCTGATGAAGGCGATATTTCTGCAAACAGTTCGCTAATGATTTGGACTCGTGCGTTTTCTGCAGCGCAAATCGTCGCTAAATATCCTCAAGTGGGCATTCTCACTTCAGTCACAACAACTAATGACGGTCTCGGCGGCGATTTCGGCGGTTACACACTTGATGTCACGATCGCTGGCACCTCAGGCTCAGTCAAAGTTTCAGGTTGGGCTTTTAGAACAGCTTTCGGTTTGCCCGCACCGTGGTTCGGTGCAACGCCCGTTTTTGGCGCACCGCTTGAAGCCGGAGTCG
This sequence comes from Ilumatobacteraceae bacterium, assembly GCA_030727685.1. Classification (GTDB taxonomy): domain Bacteria; phylum Actinomycetota; class Acidimicrobiia; order Acidimicrobiales; family Ilumatobacteraceae; genus BACL27. The sequence goes on along the minus strand of JANRBC010000094.1, from coordinate 19,578 downwards.
TTGGTTCAATGTTGTTCGTTGGTGACTCAATCGGCCAAAGCATCGCCACCGAATTCTCAGCAATAGTTTCGCCTGCTTATCCGTCAGTCAATTTTCAAGCGCTTGCGAACCGCTGCATGGTTGGTCCAAGTTGTGTTACCCCAGACAAAGGTTTGCCAGATGCAATCAGCGTTGTGAATTCGCTGAGCGCTGAGCAGTTTCCACAAATCGCAATCGTTCAATTGGGATATAACGACGACCCAAACACGATGGCTGGCGACGTGGCTGCAGTTATCAACGCGCTAAACGCCCGCAATGTGCAGCGCATCGTGTTTGTCAATCTCTCGACACGCCGCGCATCGCAAAACTATGCCCTATCAAACGCTGCACTAACTGCTGCTGCGCAAACGAGCCCTAATGTTTCAGTTCTCGACTGGAATGCAGCTAGTAGCGACCCATCGGCGTCACGCTGGTTCAGTGACGACGTGCATTTAACCGCAACGGGACGTGCCGAGTTCACGCTATTTTTGCGCAAACAACTAGACGAACTACGCGCGCAAGGTCTAATCACGCCAAACCCTGAGAGCGTTTTGCCATTGGCAGTGCCACTGATAGTTGGTAATCGTGGTGAGCCAGTCTCACAATTGCAAGCAGCCTTGAATACAGCTCTCGGCTTGAAAAAGAAAAAGAAACTCTCAACCGACGGCAACTACGGCAAAGGCACTGCAGCTGCAGTCAGCAAGATTGAAGAGTTGAATGGCCTGCCCGTTGATGGCCTTGCCGACGCAACTGTGCTCAGTCTGCTTGGCATCGACCCAGCGAGTTTCAAGCTCAGTAGAAATGCGCGCCATACTTCGGTCGCCACTGCGCAGACAGCACTCTCGCGCGTTCTAAAAATTAAGATGAAGGCTGATGGAATCTTTGGTTCTGGCACCACCAAGCAATTGAAGCGCTTCCAAAAGAGCGTCGGTCTCAAGCAAACAGGAGTAATCAATCGCACTACTTGGCTTTCATTGCTTGCTGCAAGCGCAACGCTCGAAAAATAAAACTAGCTATTAAACCGCTTCTGCCAACTCTCGTCACTGACAAGCATCGGGTAGGCATCGCGATATTCGCGCTTGAGTCGGCGGTAGTTCAACGCAATATCTTTTGTCACCACACAAACCTCACGCAATAACGCAAAAAATCGTCGCGCATCGCGCTCAACTACAAAGCCTTCAGGCAGTCTGTCGTGGCGATACAAGATTCGGTTGTAACGTGTGGCCAAACCAACCGCGCGAGAATCAATCGGTGCCGTCTTCAAAACATCTCGACGCAAAGCCTTCGGCAAAATATAACCACCCACAAGTGGCACAGCCAATGCAAAACCAATCAGGCGAATCGGCTTGACTCTCGGTTTGGTGATTTCGACTGCTGCCAGATCAGCAGACAACGGGGCCGGCTTTTCTTCGCTGACCTTGCGCAAGTCGTCGTGCAGCGCCGAATGATCTGTCGCCATCAATGCAGCAGGGCCCTGCAAATACGCACGTACACCTCGAATCATGTATTCGACGCTGGCGTATCGCATCGAAAACAAGTTTCGAAAACTCAGTGCGATAAAGCGACGCGCTAGGTGCCACCAATGATGTCGGTCAAACACGAGCGTGTCGATAATCGCAAAATTTCGCTTTTCATAAAAAAGTGATGAAGGATTGTTCTTTAGACCGAAGTCGGCATGCCAAACAATCACACCGTTTAACGTCACGCTGTGCTTTCCTGTGTGCAATAACCCATAACTGACGTCGTCGCCGCGCACGAAAATCGGCAATGGATTATCTCGCGTAATTGAGACCGGAAATGCCGTATACCACCATGCTGTGTAGGCAAACTTTTTTTCGCGCGCATCACGCAACGCCAGTTTGCGGTCTCGCAAGTCGTCTTCGCGGCCAATCGCCCGCAGTGGATACAGAGACCGCCATCGATATTTAGAACCCGCTTCAAACTGCATCCATGCACGTTCTTCGCTCAACATTGCGCCATGAACACACAGTTTCTCGTCTTGAGCGAAACTGAACAAAGCAAATGTGCGAACTATTGCATCGGGTTCAAGACTGATGTCGTCGTCCATCAACAAAATATGTGTTGACCAACCCTCATTGCGCAGATGAATAATGCCCCGAGCAAACCCACCCGCGCCACCCAGATTTGGGTTCTGTATAACGGTCAATGGTGCATCAGGTTCGGTGTCGAACTCTATATTTCGCGCATTGTCAACGACCAGCACACGCAAATTGCCACGCAGAGTCTCTACTGATTTTTCGAGATGCAAAACCTTGGCGACGGTCGGCTTGACATAATCTTGGCGATTAAATGTCGTAATCGACAACGAAAGTTTGATTTCGCGCGCAACCTCTGTCGTTGTCGTCCACTCGGCTCTGCTTAAAACAACGTCAGTTTGTTCAGCACTCACGCGCACATAAAAACTGCCACATTTTTCGTCGGCAAAATTCGGCACCTCTACAACCGTCTTGCCACCTGGCGCAATGCCTGTCGACACAATTATTTTTTCGGCAAACTTGGCACCAAAAAACTTAGATTCAACACCGACGATTTCGATTCGACCCGAACCAGTTGCAAACACTGTTGCCGCAAGATTTTTTATAGTGCTCAGACGACGCCATCGACCAGCAGCAAATACGCCAAATGAAGTATCAAAGCTCAGTTCGGCACCAGCATGCAAAATTGTGCTCGAGTCTAAGAATTGAACCTCGCCGAGTGTTCGCGCGTAAAGCAATGGCTCGGTCGTCTCGGCACGAGGCAAAGACATCGACTGCAATAAAAACGTCTTCATCTCAGGCCATCGGATCAATCGAGAAACTGGGCAAAGGCTGTTGATTGGCAAGACAATCGAGCATCGCCTTAGATGCCAGGAGTGCTTCGTGAATCGTCACATCCATATCTAAATAACGGTAGGTGCCCAGCCTGCCAATAAACGTGACACCACGTGCGTTGCGCGCAAGCTGCACATAATTCAGCAACTGCTCTTTTTCTTTGACCAAACGAATCGGGTAATACGGCGTATCTGACTCTCCACAAAGGCGAGAGAACTCTCGATAAACAACTGTTCGTGAATGCTCTTCCCATGGCGCAAAGTGCTTGTGCTCGGTGATTCGCGTATACGGCACATCGACATCGCAATAGTTGACCACTGGGTGACCTTGATAGTCGCCATCACAAACTTCTGGCACAAAGTCAAGAGTGCGATAGCCCAGGCGACCAAACTCGAAACCAAAGAAAGCATCGATCGGGCCAGTCCACACGACGTGATCAAACTCGCCGAACTCGCTATGTGAACTGGGGTCGAAACGCGTACTGAGATGAATCTTTATCGACTCGTGCTGCAAAATCGCTTCGACAATTGGTGTGTAACCATTTTTTGGTATCGCTTGATACGGATGATTGAAGTAACTGTCGTCATCATTGAACCGCACTGGCAACCGCGCCAAAATGCTGGCTGGCAACTCTTTTGGATCAACCCCCCATTGCTTTGACGTATAACCCGCAAAGAACGCGTCGTAGAGTTCTCGACCAACAAATCGCAAGCCTTGATCTTCAAATGAGACCGGACTAGTAATTGTCTCATCAGCTTTGCTTTGAATGAATTTTTCTGCTTGCTCGGCATCAAAGTTGCGATCAAAGAACTGGTTGATCGTTTTCAAGTTGACCGGCAACGAATACATCGTGCCTTGCGAGATGGCCTTGACTTTGTGCCGATACGGCATCATCTCGCCAAAACGATTGATGTACTGCCAAACATGCTCGTGCTGCGTATGAAAAATATGCGGACCATATGTGTGCACCATCACGCCGGTCTCATGGCGTGCAGTGTGGCAATTGCCTGCGACATGATCGCGGGTGTCAAAAACATCGGCTGTGTGACCGGCTTCAACAAGTTCACGGGCGACCACTGCACCCGAAAAACCGGCCCCGACAATGGCAAATCGCACTAGATAATCATACGACTTTGGGCAGTCTGCCCGAGTTCAACTAGTTGTCGTAGTTGGTGGCAATTAAATTATTTTGTGAGCCACGGTGCGCACGCACCTTCGAGATCACGAATCTGAATCTTGTCTCGATTGTCATACGTCACAGCATTTTTTGGATCACGTTGCAACTTGAAAGTACGAAATGACATCTCGGTTGTGTCGATCGCCAAGATTTTTCCGATAAGTGACTCGCCCAAATTAAGTATCAGTTTCAGTGCCTCAAGCGCCTGAATCGAACCAACAATGCCTGGCAACACCCCAAGAACACCTGCTTCGGCGCAACTTGGTGCCAACTCTGCTGGTGGTGGCTCGGGCACCATATCTCGATAGGTCGGCCCAAGAATCGGATGAAACACACTGACCATGCCTTCGAATCTAAAAATTGAACCGTGCACAACCGGGATACCGAGTTTTACACTCGCGTCATTCAGCAAATACCGACTCGGAAAATTATCTGCACCGTCGACGATGACGTCGTAGCCGGCGAGAATCTCCATTACGTTTTCTGCACTCAACCTGGTGTCATAAGTGACCACATCGACATCTGGGTTCAACATCGTCAGCGTCTTTTTCGCCGAGTCAACTTTGCGATCACCGACACGATCTAAATTGTGCAAAATTTGGCGTTGAAGGTTTGAAGCGTCTACAACGTCCATATCGACAATGCCGATCGTGCCGACACCTGCTGCCGCCAAATACATCGCGGCAGGCGAACCTAAACCACCAGCACCAAGCAACAAAACTTTGCTCGCCAAAAGCTTGGCCTGACCCTCGACCCCAACTTCTGGCAACAGCACGTGACGCTGATAACGATTGCGCTGCTCTGCCGAAAGTTGCACGGGGGTCGACCACTCGCGACCCTCGTCTTTCCATTTGCCAAAACCACCGGCCATGCTTAAAACATTTGAGTAGCCAAGTTCTTGCAAAGTTTTGGCAGCAAATGCACTTCGTACTCCGCCCGCGCAATAAACAATTACAGGAGAGTTCTTGTCGACAATCTTTGATTCGACTTGCGCTTCAAGATGCCCGCGCGGAATATGAACGACGTTTTTTAACGCACCCTGCTCGAACTCGTCTGGTTCACGCACATCCAAAACGACAACTTGATTAGATGCGATCTTTTCACTTGCTACTTGGGTGTCAACCTCTTGAATTTTTGACTTGGCTGCAGCAAGAAGCTCGCGAAAACTTGACATGTCAATACCCTACCGTTTTTGTCAGGATTTAACGACGCCACAGATTTGTGGCAAAACCTCGGATATTGGTGCGTTGATGATTGCATCGGCGTACATATCCATTTCGGTCGGTTGGCCGTTAACGATCACGATCTTTGCGCCGCACGACTTTGCACGAGGCAGCGTATTGCATGCCGGAAATACCGAAAGAGAGGTGCCGACGGCTAGAAACACATCGCACTCACTGCTGGCCTGCATCGCTTGTTGCATTACATCTTGGTCAAGCGACTGACCAAACAAGATTGTGTCACTTTTGAGAATGCCCCCACAAAGTTCACACTTCGGGTCAGGGTCACCCGCTTGAACTCGCGCAAGTGCTTCGGTCATCGGTCGGCGATCTTTGCAACCCCAACAACATGTGCGATGCAAAGTGCCGTGCACTTCAAACACTTTTTCAGGGTTATGACCTGCTTGCTGATGCAGTTCATCGACGTTTTGGGTAACAATTGCCACAAGAGCGTTGCGGCGTTCGAGTGCAATTAGCGCCCGATGACCATCATTAGGTTGAGGATTATTGTTGATCCACTTCAATCGACTCTGCCAAGAACGTTGGCGCAATTCGTCGTCTTGAAGATAAAACTGCAGAGTCGCTGCTCGCTCTGCATCCGGGTTCTTGGTCCACAAACCATTTGGCCCACGAAAATCGGGAATACCCGAATCTGTCGAAATGCCAGCACCAGTTAGAACTGTTATCTTCGAACTCATCGCGACTATCTGCCGCGCGTGTTCAACGGCTTGCTCTTGAGATTCGTAAGTCACTCGCCCATTCTGTCTGTTTCAATAAAATCTTGCACGATCGCGAGCCAAAACCTCAAGTTTCTGCACACAACGAGGTATGACTGCAAACTCGTGCGACTTTACAAACCCAGAAATCTTCGTCTCCGAGTGGGTCGACCCGGTTCTAGCCGTCTCTGGGTTCGACGCTTGCAGCGACTACGTCGAAACATATTGGCTTGGCGTTATCGGCCCAAGTGCGACATGGGTGTTGCGCTATCTATCGCGCGAACTTGAAGTGTTTCCCAATGGTTATTGCATCGATCTAAACGACACTGCTGCCGCTTTAGGTCTTGCATTTCGCCACGGTTCTGGTTCGCTCGAGCGCGCAATTGAACGTTGTGCGACATTTGGGCTCATTGCCCAGACACCGCAATGTCTTGTCGTGCGCAAAAAAGTGCCAACAATTACCAAGCGTCAGTTGTTGCGCTTACCTACCGCGCTTCAACATAGCCACAGCCAGTTGTTCGCAACTAGCTAACTGCTTAGCGACTTACTTTTCTGAGACTGTGCGGCGAATTTCGACGATTCGTTCGTGATCATGATTTGCGTCGTCGCCTTTTTCGGCTAACGCCGCGTTGCGGTCTTTAGCTGCTTCACGCTCGGCAATTGTGGTGTCGACCCGTTTCAGAGCGGCGTCGGTGCCATGTTCATGAATGAAAGTCGCCCACTCGACTAAGGCATCAACCATCTCGCTTTCAGGCACAACGGCCACGTTGCGACCTTTGACGAACAAGTGGCCGCGTTTGTTGCCCGCAGCAATGCCAAGGTCGGCTTCGCGAGCTTCACCAGGGCCGTTGACAACACACCCCATGACCGCAATTTGTAGCGGCAATTTTTTATCGGCAAAGGCAGCCTGCGCGCGATTGGCAATTTCGATCACGTCGACTTCTGCTCTGCCACAACTCGGACAGGCGATCAGATCGACGTTTTTGCGCTCGCGCAAACCGAGAGACTCGAGCAACTGTCGCCCTGCGCGCGCCTCTTCGATTGGGTCGGCCGTAAGGCTGTAGCGAATCGTGTCTCCGATGCCCTCAAGAAGCAACGTTGAGATGCCCGCAGTCGCCTTGATCAGACCGCCAGGTAGCGGCCCTGCTTCTGTCACGCCAAGATGAAGCGGAAAATCTGTTATCTCACTGAGCATGCGGTACGCCTCAACCATCAGTGGCACATTTGACGCTTTGACTGAGATTTTTACCAAATTGAAATCAACTTCTTCGAAATATTTCAGTTCTTGTTGCGCTGATTCAACCATCGCCTGGGCGGTCAGTCCACCATGTTTTTCGTAAAGGTCTGAATCTAATGAACCACCGTTGACGCCAATTCGAATCGGCACATTACGGTCGCGGGCTTCAGATGCCACAGCCTTGATGTGCTCGGGCTTTCGAATATTGCCTGGGTTGAGTCGCAAACCGTGCACGCCCGCCTCAAGTGCCGCGAGAGCCATGCGATATTGATGATGAATGTCGGCGATGATCGGCACTGGAGACCTCGGCACAATTTTGGCCAAGCCTTCGGCCGCAGCCGCATCGTTGCAAGTGCAGCGCACAATGTCGCAACCTGCTGCAGCAAGTGCATAAATCTGTTGCAGTGTGCCTTCAACGTCAGATGTTTTGGTGATCGTCATCGACTGCACGCTGATTGGCGCATCGCCACCGACCAAAACTTTGCCGACTTGTATCTGGCGAGTCTTTTTGCGTGGGTAGTTTGTCAAATTAACGTTCGTCATGTGAGCGCCCGAGTCATCAAAATCGTTTATATCGAATTATCCAAGCGGGCTGGTTATGTCTAGGTAAAGACCCGCAAACATCAACATTACGAGCAAAACGACAACGGTCGTCGCCACCGGAATCATCTTGCCGACATCGGCTCGATAGACGCGCCCGCGGCGTGAGCGAAGACGCTCATAAGTCGCAATCGCAGCATGACCGCCATCAAATGGCAATAAGGGCAACATGTTGAACACCCCAACGAAAATGTTGACGCTAGCCAGCAGCATCAGCACGCCCTTGATGCCTTCGCTTCGACCAATTTCGCCGCCAAATTGACTTGCCCCAACAACGGTTGTTGGTCGAGTCATGATGTCTGGTTCATCAGCAACGACATTTGAAAAAATATTTGATGGGTTGAGTACAACGAAAAGACCACCTACAGAATCTCGAGCTGTCTTCACAACATCAACCAAACCGAAACCGACTGCGCTGAAAACATTGTGTTGAACGTATGCATACGAGTCAGAAGAGACACCTAAAAACGCGAGTTCAGAGTTTGCCGGGTTGTTTGCCAATACGACTCGTTCAATCCGCTCTTGGCCATCACGCAAAATGCTGATTTCGACTGTGTCGCCAGGTTTATTAGCCACTATCGCCAAGATCAATTCGCGACGCGAAGTAATTTTTGATTCGCCTACTGCCAGAATCTGATCGCCATCACGAAGACCAATCTTCTCTGCAGGCGAATCGACCGCAGGTGGGCCATAAATTAAAAGTTTGCCCGTGTCGCCAAAACGACCTGCAGTCGCATAAACACCGACGAACAACACAACGGCAATAATCACGTGCATAAGACTGCCTGCTGTGATCACGAGCATTCGCTTCGGATACGACTGGTGACGATACGTGCGGGGTTCATCTTCTGGATCGCACTCATCTAAATTGTTCATGCCGACAATGCGCACGAATGCGCCTACTGGCAGTGCTCGCAAACCAAACTCAACTTCGCCCCGTTGAAAACTGAAGATACGCGGCCCCATGCCCATATAGAACTGAGTGACTTTCATGCCACTGCGACGCGCCGTCCAAAAGTGACCAACCTCATGCAGAAATACTGAGACGATCAAACCAGCCACAAATACAAGCGACCACGGGTTCTTCACACCCAACCACACCAACAGCCCAAGAACAATTATCGAAGTTGCTGTGGTGGTCAACTTTTTATTTTGATTTTGCTTTGCCTCGGTTGCACCACCCGCAGCGATCTCGTTGCGAAACTTTGTATAAAAATTGCCGTCACGCGAACTCAAACTTGTGTCTCCTTAATGTTGCTCGAAATTTTTGCGGCCCATGTGCGCGCGAGACGATCGGCTTCTAAAATGTCCTCGACCGTTGTAGGTATTTGACCATCATGGTGTTGCATAGTTGATTCAATGATGCTGGCTATTTGATTCCATTTCACGCTTCCAGCCAAAAAAGTTTCAACTGCTACTTCGTTGGCGGCACTCAACCACGCAGGCGCCGTACCACCAATTCGCCCAGCTTGGTAAGCCAAGTCGAGACAGCGAAATGTGTCACGGTCTGGTTTTTCAAAATCAAGTCGAGAAAGTTCTGCCCAATCGATAGCCCCAAAACTGCTGGCTGATCGATTCGGATATTCGAGCGCATAAGCAATCGGCAACTTCATATCTGGCATCGAAAGTTGCGCGATCGTTGCTCCATCGCGAAACTCAACCATTGAATGCACAATCGACTGAGGATGCACCACAACGCTGATGGCGTCGTAACTTACGCCAAAAAGTTCGTGGGCCTCGATTACTTCAAGGCCTTTGTTCATCAAAGTAGACGAGTCGATCGTTATTTTTGGCCCCATTGACCAGGTTGGGTGTTGCAACGCATCTTGAACTGAGACGTCAGCTAGCGACACTGCAGATCGGCCGCGAAATGGCCCACCACTTGCAGTCAACAACAGTCGCGAAAGATCACGTGCGCTATTTTGCGAACTTCGCAAGCATTGATGTATCGCACAATGCTCGCTATCGACTGGGATAATTTCTGCGCCGGCAATTTTACGCAACGGCGCCACTACTGGGCCGGCTGCGATCAAACTCTCTTTGTTAGCCAACGCCAGTCGCTTACCGTTTTTCAAAGTTGACATCGTCACACCGAGCCCAGCAAAACCAACAACACCGTTGACGACTACATCGGCGAGAACCGCGAGTTGCGATGCGTCATCAATAACTTCAATCTTCGGATTCGTGAGTTTTAGTTGCTCGGCAACTTTCGCACGCGCAATCGGGTCGCTAACAACTACGACTTCGGGCTTAAAACTTTGTGCCTGAGCAACAACCTCGGCTACCGACGAATTAGCGCTCAGCGCTACGACTTGATAATCACCAGCGTCACCGGCGGCTCGAACAACATCTAAGGTTTGCTTGCCGATTGACCCAGTAGATCCGGCAATCGCAACGCGCACCACGGCTCAACTAGCCCAAGGAGTTAGCACCAGCGTGATGTAGTAAATAAATGGCAATGCGAACAACATGCTGTCAAAACGATCGAGTGCCCCACCGTGACCGCGAATGACAGTTCCGAAGTCTTTGATGTCCATGTTGCGTTTGAACATAGATTCGGTCAAATCACCAATCGGCCCAACGATTGAAATCACTAACGCGATCACCAACCACTCGCTGAGTTTTGTCCAAGTTCCGCTTTGCAGGCCTACTGCAATCACGGCAACAAATGTGCCGATTGCGCCACCAACAAAACCTTCCATGGTTTTTGATGGGCTAATCCATGAGCGAAGAGGTGTGCGCCCAGTTGCTGCACCTACGAAATATGCAGCAGTGTCATTGGCAATAATGCCGACAACCAAAATGAACAACGTGTCAGTACCAATATTTTCAAAGCCTGGCCCCGAGTTTGAGAGTCGCAAAATGAGTGCGCCGTATGAACCAAAAAGTCCGATCCATACCAAGCCAAGAAGTGTCAAACCCAAGTTCGGCACTGGCCCACTCTCAACCGAGTTTGCGCCAATAAAACTGATTGCTCCGGCGACAAACGCGAACACGAACACCAGCGGCAACGCGGCGTCACCAATCCAATAAGCGGCAAGCGGTGCGGCAACACACCCAACTACGCCAACTATTAATGCAGGTTGATAGCCGGTAGTTGAAGCCTGGGTGAAAAACTCAACTGCGGCTAAACCAAGCACCAAAACCAACAAAATCATTACTGCAACTGGGCCAACCAAAATTGCCGCAATAAACACGGCTGCCAACAGTGCGCCGACTGCGGTCGCAGTTGGTAAATCTCTCTGAGTTGGCGAAGCCATGCGCGAGCCCGTGTTTGTGCGTGCCGCTGCAGTTCGCGGCCTTGATCGCGGACCAGTGCCTGAATCACTGCGATCACTTGGCCGCGCACGACGAACTTGCGTTGGGCGCACAGTCTGCGAACTGCCCGTATCGTCGCGGCGCAGCGAACCACTTTCATCGCGTCGATTTAATGAACCCGATGAGTCTGGACGATTTCGTTCACCAGTTGGGTCAGATCCAATTGAAATTCGTCCTTCACGCGCTGGTAGAGCGACTGGCGATGGCCCAGATACAGGTTCGACCCGACGACTAGAACCAGTCAGATTGATCGGAGGTCGACTCGCACCCGCACTTGGAGTCGGCGAAATCGTGTCTTCACTCGCCGTAACGAATCTTGGTATTTCACCAGTTGGTGGCTCAGTCCAGTGCGGCAACTGGTCGGTCTGGTTTTCAGGAAAAGAAATCGCAGGGGCGCTGTCATCGTCGTCGGCAAATTTGACTACACCGAATTCGTCGCCAAAGTCAACAGTGGCGTCGTTGCCTGTTCGATCAGTCGCATTAGTCGTGTCGTCAAGATTTTCGTTATTTGTGTCGTCGCTCATATTGCGGCTTCTCCTTTAAAAATTCGTTGATTTAACTTTACACCTCTAATAGTTCTTGCTCTTTACGTGAAAATGCTTTATCGACCGCTTCTACTGTCGTATGAGTTATCTGCTCAAGTTCTTTTTCGGCTCGATCTAAATCGTCTTGCGAAATGTCTCCATCTTTTTGTGCCGTCTCAAGAACTTTGCGTGCATCGCGACGAATATTTCGAACTGTCACTCGACCTTCTTCAGCCATATTCTTGACGACTTTTACAAACTCTTTGCGTCGCTCTTCTGTAAGTGCCGGAAAGTTAAGTCGAATCACGACACCATCGTTGCTCGGCGACAAACCCAGATCACTCGACTGCAAGGCGCGCTCGATCGCGACGATAGAACCTCGATCGTGCGGTTTAACAACGAGCATTCGAGCCTCTGGCACTTGAAATGAAGCGAGTTGTTGCAGCGGCACGAAAGCGCCGTAGTACTCGACTTGCAATTTTTCTACAAGCGATGCGTTGGCGCGACCGGTTCGTACCCCAAGAAATTGTGCTTGGACATGCTCTATCGCCTTGCCCATTTTCTCCATCGCATCTAGCAGAGTTTCTTCGATCACTCGACGAGGGTTCCTATCTTTTGGCCTTCGAGAATTTTTCGAACATTGCCTTTTTCGAGCAGGTTGAAAACAACGATCGGTATTTTGTTATCCATGCAGAATGTGATCGCTGTCGAGTCCATAACTTTCAGACCTTTGCTGATCACGTCTAAATAGGTGATTTGATCGAAACGAGTTGCAGTTTTATCTTTCTTCGGATCGGCCGTATAAACGCCGTCAACGCCAGAATGAGTGCCCTTCAAAATCGCCTGGGCTGAAATCTCTGCGGCGCGCAACGCAGCGGCCGTATCAGTTGTAAAAAATGGGTTGCCAGTGCCGCCGGCAAGAATAACTATTCGCCCTTTTTCGAGATGACGTTCAGCGCGACGACGAATATATGGTTCGGCAACTTTCGGCATTTCAACTGCTGTCATTACACGCGAAAATTGACCCACTCGCTCGAATGCATCTTGCAATGCCAAAGCGTTCATCACCGTTGCGATCATGCCCATATAGTCGGCTTGCGCTTGGTCCATGCCTTGACCTGCGCCCTTGAGACCACGCCAGAAGTTTCCGCCACCAACAACAACGGCAATGTCGACGTTTAGGTCGCGGCGAGTTTCGTGCAATTCGGTTGCAATCTGGTGCAATACGTCTGAATCGAGACCAAAACCAGACGGCTCAGCAAGAGCCTCACCGGATAATTTCAAAACCACCCGCTTCCAACGAGGATTCGCGGACGACGCACCAGCCATGGCTCTAGCCTATTTCAACCTGCGCAAAACGAAGAATCTTGGCCGCACCGATGACCGCCGACACTGATTGCTTATCGTCTTTGGCATATGGCTGTTCAAGCAAGCAAATATCTTTGAAGAACCCAGTCACGCGACCATCGACAATTTTGGCGATCGCTTGTTCTGGCTTTCCTTCATTGCGTGTAACTACTTCGAGAGTTGCGCGCTCTGCGGCAACTACCGACTCAGGCACATCGGCCTTCGTCAAATATTTTGGTCGAGCAAATGCAATATGAACCGCCACATCGTGAGCCAATTCATCAGTTGCGCCACTCATCTCGACAAGCACACCGTTGATACCACGATTGCCCTGAAGGTGAGAATAAGAACCGATCTTGTTGCCTGCAGCGCCTTCGATGCGAACGACGTCGCCAATTTCAATTTTTTCCTTGAGCAAAATCTTGAGGTCTTCGAGTTGTGTTGAACGCTGCGAAATTGCGGCCTCGCCACTTTCAAGCACCAAGGCAACCAAAGCATCTGCTTCGGCCTTAAAGCCATCGCTACTCGCGACAAAGTCGGTCTCGCACTTCAACTTGACCATCGCACCGACATTGCCCTTGACCAACAACGCAACAACACCTTGGGCGTTATCACGATCATCGCGTTTGGCGCTTGCCGACAAACCTTTTTCACGAAGCCACTGCTTTGCAGCCTCCATGTCACCGTTTGCGTCTTCGAGTGCCTTCTTGCAGTCCATCATTCCTGCGCCAGTCGCCTGACGCAGTGCTTGTACTTCTTTTGCTGAAAATGCCATCTTGATCAGTACTACTTTTTCTTTTGAGTTTGTTTGTAAATGTTGTTTATTCTGACTTAGGCGCGACTTTTGCGTCACGCTTTGTCATCTCGGCAGTCGCTTGCGCTTTTGCTGCTTCTTGCTGTGCCTCAAAAATCGCTTGCTCGGCTGGCGTGCGAGTGTTTACTGGTGCCGCAGGTATTGTCGTGCCACCAGCAGCCGGAGCAACTCGCGGTGTCATCTTCTCGGCGATGTAACGACCTTCGATAACTGCTTCTGCAATAACACGAGCCATCAATTCGTTCGCACGAATCGCATCGTCGTTGCCCGGAATCGGGTAATCGATGATGTCTGGGTTGACGTTTGTGTCGACGACCGCAATAACTGGAATACCAAGTTTGCGAGCCTCAGTCACCGCGATGTGCTCTTTCAAAGTATCGAGCACGAAAATCGCGTTCGGACGTCGACCCATCGAGCTGATGCCCGACAAGTTGCGCTGCAACTTCTCGAGTTCGCGATTGATCAACAACGCTTCTTTCTTTGGCATCAATTCGAACTCGCCAGTCTCACGAAGACGCTCGTACTCTTGCATCTTGCTGACGCGCTTTGAAATCGTGTCGAAGTTTGTCAACATGCCGCCCAGCCAACGCTCGTTGACATATGGCATGCCACAATGTTGCGCGAATAGTCGCACAGGGTCTTGTGCTTGCTTTTTTGTTCCGACGAACAAAATGTTGCCGCCATTGGCCACAAGGTCGCGAACGAAGCGATAAGCCTCTTCGATTCGCACAAGAGTTTGTTCGAGATCGATGATGTAAATGCCGTTGCGCTCGCTGTGAATGAAGCGCTGCATTCGCGGGTCCCAACGGGCTGTGCGATGACCGAAATGAACTCCGGCCTCAAGCATCTGACGCATGCTGATAATTGCCATAACTAACTTCCTCTCTGTGGTTACAGACACAACCTTCGGCGCCGAAGCGACCACATGATGAAAGTCGTGCAATTAAATAGTGGGATATGAACTTTTATTACTTAACTAGCCCCGAAATCCTAGCGGTTAGTCGCTTCGTTTAGCACTGCGAATTCACGCCACTTTTGACGCCCGCTAAGCCAGATCGGTCACTGGTCAAAACGTCGCTGATCAAAACTGCACGTTTTGTAGTAAAACCATTTGGCGCCAAAAACACCATTGGGTCTAGATATTGCACGACGCCATTGACAACTTCACGAATGCCAAAATAAAGGCTTTCCCCTGACTCAGCAATTTGTTGACCGGCGATTACTCGGTCGCCAGCGCGCACTTTGCTAACACTGATCTTGCCGTATGTAATGCGACGATTTTTAGTAGTCAAAATCACGAGATATTTTGTGCGATTTACTTCACCACGAAAACTAACTACGCCATCGGCTACCGCAAAAATTGGCTGACCGCGTTGTATCTGCATTTCAATGCCGCGATTGCCCGAGCATTGTTCACATTTAGGCGCCCGAAAATAGTCGACTATTAATTCGGTGTTGAAGTTTGCAATCGGACTTCGCATCAAACACGGCGCAGCAATAGTTGGTGAAGAAAAAATTATTGCGGTTAGCAACGTCAGAAATAGTGACGCAGAAATAATTAACGAGATTTTGGTGCGCAGACCGCTTAAGCGACATCTGCTGCAGCAAGACGCGAGCGCAACTGCAACACAGCCTTGGTGTGAATCTGCGACACCCGACTCTCGGTCACACCGAGCACATCGCCGATTTCGCCCAGTGTCAAATTTTCTTCGTAGTAAAGAACTAATACTGTTCGCTCTCGTTCAGGAAGACGTTTAATCTCGCTTCGCATTATTTTTCGCAACTCAGAGGCCTCGACAACAGAGTCTGGGCTCGGCACATACGACGCCCCACCATGTGTAGATGCAGGTGTGTTATCGGCAACAACGTGATCAAGCGGACCAACCGCGCTTGATGCAATTTCGGTCAACCAAGTTTCAAGATCACTGCTGTTAATTTTCAGTTTCACAGCCAACTCTTCGTCAGTTGGTGCGCGTTTCAACTCATGCTCTAAGTCAGAGATTGCGTTTTCTACAGTTCTCGCTTTTGAGCGCACGCTGCGTGGCACCCAGTCGAGCGAACGCAAACTATCCAAAATTGCGCCACGAATTCTCGGTATCGCATAAGTCTCAAACTTGAAACCCAACACCGGGTCGAAGCGATCAATCGCATTCATCAAACCAAACACGCCAGAACTTACGAGGTCACCAATCTCGACTCGCTTTGGCAGACCTGCTGCAAGTCGACCTGCAACGAACTTAACCAAAGAGGCATAGTGCACGACGAGCCACTCGCGCGCGAGTGGATCTTTTTGCGCGTGCCACTTATCCCAAGCTTGATCAATTGTTAAGCGAACAGGAAGTGCGTTCATGCGCGTGGGTGCGACGCGCCATAAGCAGATTTCAGGCGCTCTTTGCTGACTTGGGTATAGCGCTGAGTTGTCGCTACATCAGAATGCCCGAGCAACTCTTGCACTGCGCGCAAATCTGCGCCGTTGTCGAGCAGATGAGTGGCAAACGTGTGCCGCAAAGCGTGCGGATGAGTTGGAGTAAGCGCTCTCTCGTCAATTATTCGTCGAACATCGCGTGGCGCCAATCGCCCACCGCGTGAGTTCAAAAACAACGCGACTGATTCGCGCTTGTCGTCGACAACTTCGCGGCGCAATTTGACCCAACTTTTTACTGCACCAACGCTCGGCTCGCTAACCGGAATGCGTCGCTCTTTTGAACCTTTACCCATCACCGTCACCGTATTGTTGCGGGCATCGATACTGTCAACATCGAGCGAACAAAGTTCGCTCACTCGAAGGCCACTGCCATAAAGCAATTCGATCACAGCCGTATCGCGTGTCGACTTCCATTCGGGTACTTCGGGGTCTTTGCACGTCAACAACGCATTCAGTTGCTCTTTGGTCAAAACTTTGGGCAATCGACCCGTGCCAGATGGCGTTCGAACGCCAACCGTCGGGTCAGATTTGATCGTTTTATTTCGCACTTGCCAGGCGAAATACCTGCGAATCGCCGCAAGTTTGCGAGTAACACTGCGCTTTGCCTGACGATTCGTAGTCAAGAAACTTAAATACTGGCGAACCATATCGCGCGTTACATTTTTTGGCGAGGTGACTTTCTGTCGCGATACCCACTCGGCAAATTGTTTGACATCACTGGCGTAAGCACTGGTTGTATGCGCAGAGGCAGCCGTCATCGAGCCAATAAAGTCGTCGATACTCCACCCCGCCGCCATAACAGTCATAACGGTATCTCTTTGAGTGTGTCGCTACCCGAATTCGATTACTTCCCACCAACCCGAGTTATTCACGACCCAACCCAAAGCCTCTAAACGACCAAGCGAAATTGCTGCTTCTAAAAGTGGCACACCTGTACGAATGACAAATTCGTCTAAAGAAAATGGTGCTCCCACCATGACGGCAACAAGATGTGCATCTTGCTCAGAAAGTCTTGGCCGTGGGTCAAACGAGGCGGTGTTGGCGCGTCGATTATCTAAACCAAGCGCCACCAAAATATCGTCAACACCAACAACTGGCAAACAACCTTGTTGCACGAGCAAGTTCGTGCCCACCGAAGCAATGTTTCTTGGTGACCCGGGCACTGCGAGAACTGTGATGTCGCGCTTTTGTGCTTCATCAACAGTGATCATTGACCCACCTTTGTCGCGACTCTCGACAACAACCAACACTTCGCTTAGTGCCGCCAAAATTCTGTTGCGCAACGGAAACCGAAACGCCTCAGGCGCCGCACCTGGTGACGACTCACTCAAAAGCACACCAGTTTGGGCAACCTGCCGCCACAAATCACCATGTTCTTTTGGATACACATAATCAAGCCCTGATGCGACAACACCAACAGGCGGCGCCAATTTGCCAAAAGCAGGTTTTGATTTTTTAATCTCTTCGCTGTGAGTCTTTTCGAGTGCACGAAGCGCACCACGATGAGCCCACGCATCAATGCCTCGCGCCAAGCCAGAAACGATGCAAACTCCGTTTTGCGTCAATTCAAATGCAAGGTGCGATGCGAAATATCTGCCCGATGCAGTTGCGCTGCGCGTACCGATCATGCCAACACGCCGAGCATTTAGAGCACTCAAGTCACCTTGGTAGAACAAAACCGCAGGTGGTGCCAAATCATTTTTTAAACAAGATGGATAACCCGACTCGCCATACAGCACAACATGAATGCTCGCTTTTTTGCATCGCGCCAAAATCTGCTCTTGCAAGTCGCGAGTCGCATTTGCTCGCCACATCGCACCAAGACCACTTTCTTGCATAAGCGCAGCGACTACTTCATGGGGTTTTGCTCGACCCTGCACCACCGCCCACGCAGTTTGCGGGTCGTGATATTTGAGCAAAGTCGACAATCGCTTTGGGCCGATTTTGGGTAGCGCTGTCAACGATGCCGCCGTCAAGTGATCTTCATTTAAGAATTTCTGCATGACGACACTCATCGCTAGAACTGCAACTCTCTTGCACGCAAACCAGATGCAAGATCAACACGCATCATCAGCGCAAGATTCAAATGCTCGTCATTGACAACGTCGGGCGCACCGTCAAGATCTGCGACTGTTCGTGCCACACGGCGCACACGGTGATAACCGCGACCGGTCAAACGACCGTTCTCGAGTTCTCGACGCAATCGTTTTTCTGCGCTTCTTGATAGCGGTGCCACAAGATCTAGCTGCTCGCGACTCAAAGCCGAGTTGGCACAACCCGACCTGAAGTGTGCGAGTTCACGTGCAGCCGCGACGCGCTCGGCTACATCTGCAGTCGACTCACCACGTTGTGGGCTAACCAGTTCATCAGTTTTTGGCCGTGACACGGCCACGCGTAAATCAAATCGGTCGAGCAACGGTCCAGAAAATCTTCGCAGATATCTGGCTCGCGCCGCATCGTCACAGGTGCAAGCACCTGGTGAGCCTTCACCACACGGGCACGGATTCGTCGCCGCGACGAGCAAAAACTTTGCGGGCATCACAACACTTGTTCTCGCTCGCGCTAATCGAACTATGCCCTGTTCGAGCGGTTGGCGCAACGCATCAAGCACCGAAGGCGCAAACTCGCCGAGTTCGTCGAGAAACAAGACACCATTGCTTGCGAGTGAAATTTCGCCGGGTCGCATCAGCGCCGTACCGCCACCAACCATCGACACCATCGACGACGAGTGATGCGGTGCCCGATATGGCGCATGACGAATTAGACCTGCATTCGGCGATTCGAGATGAACCGAAGAATGAACCATCGTTGTTGCTATCGCCTCTTGGTCTGTCAGCGGCGGCAAAAGCCCAACTAGACGTTCGGCCAACATCGTTTTACCTGCCCCAGGTGGCCCGACAAGCAATAGATGATGTGCACCCGCCGCGGCAATTTCAAGTGCGCGCCTCGCCACAGGTTGCCCCTGCACGTCGGCCATATCTAAGACGCTTACACGCTCGACACTTGAACTCGCTTTCGCGTCACGATTTTGATTGCCGCGACGCCGACTAGACTCGTCGAGTGATTTGAAATCGCGAACTTCGCGTTGCCATTCGGCACGCCCGCCCAAGCACTCGACCACATCAAAAAGATTCTGAGCACAAAGCACATTGCTCGGCGTTGCAGCCCTTGCTTCGACAAAGTTGCCGGGTGCAACAATTGTTGTGCGATCAGTCAATGCCAAAACAAGGGGCGTAGCACCGCGCAACGGCCGCAACGAACCATCTAGACCCAACTCGGCAATAAAAGCAAACTCAGACAAGACATCAACGCTGACAATTTCTTGTGCAGCCAACAAGCCAATTGCAATCG
>JANRBC010000093.1 GCA_030727685.1 Ilumatobacteraceae bacterium | reverse complement strand
AACAGGTCGATCGCCCGGGCGCGTGGCAACATTTTGCATCGCTTCGACGACATCGAGACCTTTGACAACCTGACCGAATAGCGAATAGAGCGGTGGTAGACCAACACCACTCGGGCCACTGACGATAAAAAATTGTGAACCGTTTGTGTTTGGTCCGGCATTTGCCATCGCCACGCTGCCGATTTGGTATTTGCCGGGTTTTGGCAGTTCGTCGCCGAACTTATAGCCAGGGCCGCCGCGACCACTGCCTTCTGGGTCGCCACCTTGACACATGAAACCTTTGATGATGCGATGAAAAATTACTCCGTCGTAATAGTGATGTGCTGCGAGATAAACAAAGTTGTTAACTGTTAACGGTGCTGCGGCCGCATCAAGGGCGATGACCATCGTGCCCAGAGTGGTCTCCATTGACACGCTGTAACGCTTGGCTGGGTCAATGCCCATCGGCGGCATGCTGCCGAACTTTTTCGTGACTGGCGCTGAACCGTCAAGTGGCGGAAACTGTGATGATTGTTCGTTTGACATAGCCATGAACCCTACACTCGTGTCATGCCAGAAACGACAGCCAACGACGCAGACAACATGATGGTCGAGGCAATTGAGCGCGATCTAAACGATGTCGATGTCGCGATGGATCGTCTTGAGAAAGGCACTTACTTCAGCGATGAAGTGACCGGCGCGCCGCTGCGGCCAGAATTTCTCGCGGCGAACCCACTCGCCCGCCGCAACCCGAACTAAAACATCGGGTAATTATCGTCAGAGACGTTGCCGTTCTGGTCGTCGCCACGCTGACCATTTTGTGAGCCACGTTTGAAAAGCCGACTGAAAAAACTTATTAAGGACGAAAAGAATTTCACAGCGATAAGTCTCGCACAAGCAACTTGGCTACCACCGAGTAGCCAGCGTCTGTCAAGTGCACGCGATCAACAAACAGCCATTCAGGTTGCTGTAGTTCAGAAGCGACGTTGAGGTCGAGAAACTTCAGACCCGTTCTGGTGCAAATGGCTTGAAGATCTTGCGTATATTGCTGCTTGCGCTCGGCGAGTTCGCTTAACACACGCGAAAAACCTTCGGCTTCTTGATCGAGAAGTTCGAATAGTTCTGTTTCTTGGGATGTCAAAGACTTGTTGATCCACGGTGCGAATGGTTGCAAGACAAACGACGCAGATGTCGAGTTGTGCTTGGCCAACATATTTATGTACTCACAGTCGCGCTCAAAAACGGCGAGCATGGCGTCATAAGACGCCGTTTTTGAGTGGCTCGGGTTCGCGGCAGTTTGCGAATGCTGTTTTTTGCCGACACCAAAACGCTCGCGCAAGCCGGCAACTAATTGTCGGGTCAGCGCGCGATTGCCAACTGCTGCGCTTCGCATTTGTGACTCGAACAAACCTTGATGAAAAAACGCGCCGAACATTTTTGAAAAACTGCCGCTCATTAGTGAACGCGTCAAATTGTTTGCACCAGACATCACGACTATTGGGCCATCGATTTTCTTCGTGTTTGAAAGATGCACCAGAATTGCTTCTTGTGTCGAGTTAAACGCACGACCGCCAAAATTGTGCCAGTTGTACTTCGTTGCAGAATTCAACAAACTTGAGATCGTCATTGCATCGCTGGTCGCGCCGATACCAAACACACTGCTACCACCGACCAACAATGCAGTTGGCGCACCAGGTTTAGCGCCAGTCGTATTGCGAAAACCAAACTCATCTGTCGTCACTGATTTGAGCGCAACATTTCGAGGGTGAAAATACATCAGATGCGGAACCCACTCTTGACGCATGCCAAGTTCGTCGTAGTCACGCATTTGTGGCACTATCAAATTGCGTCGCTCGACTGCGGCGCGAGACTTTTTAACGCTGCCGCTCAAAATGATCCTTGGCTAGGGGCGATTTGTCGACCCAGTAACTTTTAGCACTGCCCTTGCTGGTTAGTCGCCCGAAACCAAATGCGCGACGCACAACGCCGGCAACAACGATGCCGCACCAAACGATAAAAACAAAACTGCGCTTAATCAAGTGCGAACTCTTTTTGCCAATCTGAGTCGTGCGCGAGTGCGGGTTGCTCAGATTTTGCGAGCAGCATTGTGCCGATCACGAGATAGTCCATGTCGGTACGCATGAAACATGTGTAGGCCTCTTGTGGCGTGCAAACCGGTGGCTCGCCACGAACATTGAACGAGGTGTTGAGTAACACGGCGCAATTGTGGCGTTGTTTGAACACGGTCAGCAGTTCGTGAAATTCGGGGTTCGTTTCTTTATGCACGGTTTGCACGCGTGCCGAAAAATCAACGTGCGTAACAGCCGGGATCTCTGATCGCACGACATTGAGTTTGTCGATGCCAAAAAGTTTTGACATATCAGCGTGGTCTTTGCTGTGACGATGCTGCGCGACTGGTGCAACGACCAACATATATGGGCTCGATGTGTCGAGATCGAACCAGTCTGAAACATCTTCAGCGAGAACGGCTGGCGCAAATGGACGAAAGCCCTCGCGAAATTTGATCTTGAGGTTCATCTTTTTTTGCATGTCGGGGTGGCGTGCATCGCCGAGGATTGTGCGATTGCCAAGTGCGCGCGGGCCGAACTCCATTCGGCCTTGAAACCAGCCGACAACTGCACCGTCGTTAAGTAAATCGGCGACTCGCTCGTTGAGTTCGTGGTGCGAAAGTTGTGTGTAGCGAATTTGTTCTGAGTCGAGAAACTTCGTGACCTGTGCGTCAGAAAATTTTGGACCAAGATAACTGCCGCGCATCGCATCACCAGTTTTTGCAGTGCGCGGTTTGCCGAGATATTTGTGCCAAACGCCAAGCGCCGCGCCAAGTGCGCCGCCGGCATCACCAGCGGCTGGCTGAATAAATATATTGTCGAAAACTTTGTCGCGCACGAGTTTGCCGTTGGCCACGCAATTGAGTGCAACGCCACCAGCGAGGCAAAGGTCTTTCATGCCAGTTGATTGACGCGCATATCGCGCAAGTCGACCGACAACGAGTTCGGTTACTTCTTGCATCGATCGCGAAAGATCCATTTCGCGTTGTGTTAGTTCTGACTCTGGGTGGCGCGCAGGGCCGCCGAACAGGTTGGCGAAACGCTGACTCGTCATGCGATTGCTGACCGGGAAGTCGAAATATTCCATGTTCAATCTGAAACTGCCGTCGTCGCAAACCTCGATCAAATTATCGAGGATCTTGTCGACGTATTTTGGTTCGCCGTACGGTGCAAGGCCCATCATTTTGTATTCGCCAGAGTTGACTTTGAAGCCGGTGAAGCTGGTAAATGCCGAATAGAGCAGACCAAGCGAATGCGGAAACTTAATTTCTTTGATTACTTCGAGCGAGTTGTCGCGGCCGAGCGAAAGACTTGTTGTCGCCCACTCGCCCACGCCGTCGATGGTGAGCACTGCAGCATTTTGAAACGGCGATGGATAAAACGCCGACATCGCGTGCGCTTCGTGATGCTCGGCAAACAAAACTTCACCTGAAAAATCGAGAAACTTTTGAATCTGCTCTTTGGTTTGCAATTTGCCGCCGAACCATAACGAGCCTGCTGCAGCAAACGACTTGCGACCACGCGGCGCGTAGGCCATCGCGGTTTTGACGATGCGATCAAATTTGAGCAACGGTTTGTCGTAGAACACGACATGGTCGAGTTGCGACGCGGTGATGCCGGCTTCGGTGAGACAGTAGTCAGTGGCGTGGCGCGGCAGGCGCGAGTCGTGTTTCTTGCGCGAAAATCGCTCTTCTTGGGCCGCTGCGATTATCTCGCCGTCTTTGATTAGGCACGCGGCACTGTCGTGATAGAGCGCAGAAATTCCGAGAATGTACGTCATCGGTGCTCTGTATTCTACAGTTCGCGCAGTTTCAAAGTGTCGCGCGCAAATTCAGCGCGCAAAACCGTGTGCGAGATAGTGACTTTGTTTTAGCGGTCGCGAAGTTTGGCCAAGAGGCGCAAGATTTCGAGATACAGCC
>JANRBC010000092.1 GCA_030727685.1 Ilumatobacteraceae bacterium | reverse complement strand
ATGATGGGGCACACGCAGAACCTCACTCGACCAACGGTGCGCGCAATTGTCGATGCACCGATGAAACGCAAGCAAGACGGCAAAATTCATTTCATGCGAGTGTTCGGCGAATTTGCCAACGACGGTCGATTGCACGTTCGCGACACGGGACCTCAGGGCAGCCACCAACTCGCCGCAACGTCACAGGCAAATGGCTTGGCAATTGTGCCTGATGGTCAGGGTTTGCCAGCAGGTGCTGAAGTCGACGTGATGTTGCTGAGTTAAATGACTAGTAATAGGCTCAGTCAATGGAGTTGCTGACGTGGGATTTTTGTGGAATTAATTGACCCGTTTGGGCGAACCGTTCGCGATTTGCGAATTTCGATAACTGATCGTTGCAATTTTCGCTGCACATATTGCATGCCAGAAGAGGGCATGACGTGGCTCGACCGCGACCAGATTTTGACTTTCGAAGAGATCGAGCGCTTGGCAACAATTTGTGTGCACCGATTTGACGTCGACAGCATTCGTTTGACCGGTGGCGAGCCAACAGTGCGAGCGCACTTGCCGATGTTGGTTGAAAAACTGGCGCAACTCAAAGTGCCAAGCACCGCAAAGTCGCCTCTGGCTGGCAAGAATATTGACATTGCGCTCACAACCAACGGCGCGACACTGCGACTTATTGCCGACGAACTAAAGGCCGCTGGTTTGTCGCGCATCAACATCAGCCTCGACACCTTGCAAAGCGAGCGGTTCTTCAAAATCACGCGACGTAACCATCTCGACAATGTTCTAGATGGCATTGACGCAGCGATTCAGGCCGGTCTTGCGCCTGTCAAGATCAATGCTGTAATTCAGCGCGGGGTCAACGACGATGAAATTTTGGCGCTGGCGAGTTTTGGACGCGACAAAAAAGTTGAAGTGCGATTTATTGAATTCATGCCACTCGACGCACAAGGTCAGTGGCAAAGCAAAGACGTTGTCGGCCAAGACGAAATCGTCGCAGCGATAAATAGTGTCTTTCCGCTTGAGCAGGTCGCATCACGCGGTGCCGCACCAGCAGACCGCTGGCGATATCTCGACGGCGCAGGCACGGTTGGCGTGATTCCGTCGGTGACAAAGCCATTCTGTGGCGACTGCGATCGTGTGCGCCTAACTGCTGAAGGTCAGTTTCGCACTTGTCTGTTTTCGACGACTGAGTTCGATTTGCGGGCGATGTTGCGTGGTGGTGCAACCGACGATGCGATCGCAGCCGAAATTGCGCGAGCAGTCGGCACAAAGTGGGCGGGTCATGCAATTGGCAATGTCACATTCGTGCGCCCGAAACGGTCGATGAGTCAGATCGGCGGCTAACCATGACTGAGAAGTCTCATGTCTGAACTGAATTTTTCGCATCTTGACCCGATGGGTCGAGCCCGCATGGTTGATGTAACACCAAAAGAGCCGACACATCGTCGTGCTGTTGCGCGTTGCAAAGTTTTTATGAAGCCAGAAACCACGGCTGCCATTGCCAACCGCGAAGTGAAAAAAGGTGACGTGCTCGCGGTTGCCCGCGTTGCTGGCATTCAGGCCTCGAAGCGAACCGCCGAGATGATTCCGCTTTGTCATCCGCTTTTGGTTGGCGCGGTTTATATCAACTTCGAAATCGGCGACGACCACATCGCAGTCGAGGCCCAAGTCGACACCATCGATCGCACCGGGGTCGAGATGGAAGCCCTGCATGCCTGTTCGGTTGCCGCGCTAACGATCTACGACATGTGCAAGAGCGCTGACCGCGCCATGGTGATTGGCGAGCTCACACTGTGGGAGAAAACCGGCGGGCGACAGGGCACCTATCGGCGCGAGGCCTAGGTCGGGCGCGCAGGTTTCTCGGCAATAATTGGCGATAAAACCCTTATTTTTAGGGCTCTGAGCGACTTGGGTAGCGATTTCGTTTACCCGTAATACACTTAGGAGACCCCATGAGCAAGTTAATTCTTCTGATCGTTGGCGCCGCGTGGCTCGCAGTTCTTTTGCCGCCGATTTTGCGCGCCCGCATTAACAACTCGCCGAACATGTCGGTGAGCGCTTTCAAGCGCAATTTGTCAAGCCTTCAGAACTCGAACCTTCGCCACCCGCAGGCCCAATTGCGAGGCATGTCGCGAGAACTTGCACCAAACCAAATGCGTTCGCGCCAGGCGAGTCAGTTTTCGCATTTGACCGGCCCAATTTTGCGTCCTCAAGGCACCCGCTCGCACCAGCCAATGTCGGGCGAGTTCTATGCCCGCGAACTCGTTCGCCAGCGCCGCCAACACATGGTCGTTGGTCTGGCTTCGGCGGCGGTAATTTCGCTTTTCTTGGCGTTTACGACTGGGTCGATCGTCTTGGTTTATGCGTTTACGCTGAGCCTCATCGCCCTGATCGGCTATTGCTATTGGCTAGTGCAACTTCGCGCGCAACGCGATAGCTCTCGCTATATGCGTCAGTTTCGCAACCGCGCCGCCTAAATATCTCGTTCGTCTCGGGGCTGTAGCTCAGTTGGCAGAGCGGTACGTTCGCAATGTACAGGCCAGGGGTTCAACTCCCCTCAGCTCCACAGTTTGCGGTTAGGTGCTGAGCGCAGCCGAGTGGCACAATATCTGAGAGCCAAAATGGCCGACTCGGGGGTTTAAAAAATGGCAATGACATGGACTGAAGCCAACTTGGCGGTAACCGCCCCGGGGCAGATTTTCGAACTTGTCGACGCCGAAGTCTTCGGTATTAAGACTCAAGTTTTCAAAAATGCCCCTGCACATTTGGGTCAGGTTTTTGCGGGCGCCCGCGGTCACGGCGAAAAGACATTCTTGGTTTACGAGGGCGAGACATACACATTCACCCAAGCAATGGATCAAATCGACGCGCTGTCGAATCTGCTCGTGAACACCTACGGCGTCAAGAAAGGCGACCGAGTGGCTGTCGCGATGCGCAATTATCCCGAATGGGTGATGTCATTTGCGTCGATTATTTCGGTTGGCGCAATTTCGGTGTCGATGAACTCGTGGTGGGTCGAAGACGAAATGGACTTCGCATTGCAAGACTCTGGCGCAACAGTTTTGATTTGCGATCAACAGCGCTTTGATATCGCTGCGGCGAGTTGCAAGAAATACGGCGTCAAAGTTTTGGTTGTGCGCGCTGAAAAGCCGCTGCCAGCGGGTGTCGACAAATGGCAAGATGCTTTGGCGCCGCATTTGGCGGCTGGTTTGAAGTGTCCCGTTGTTGAAATTTCTTCTGACGACGATGCAACGATTCTCTACACATCTGGCACAACTGGTCGCCCTAAAGGTGCGGTGTCAACGCATCGTGCGATTATTTCTGCGCTGATGGCATTTTCTTCGCGCAATTCAGTGCTCACCATGTCGGGCACGAAGTTGAAAGAAGTCACTGGCCCAGAAGTGCCAACTTCGTTTATTTTGATCGTGCCGCTGTTTCATGTCACTGGTTGCGTGCCAGTGATGATGAGTTGTTTCATCGCTGGTTTGAAACTTGCGATCATGTACAAGTGGGATGCAGAAAAAGCACTCGAGATGATCGAGCGTGAGCAGATCACAAATTTTGTTGGCGTGCCGACACAAAGTTGGGATCTCGTCAATTCGCCGGCTTTCGATAAATACGACACTTCGAGTTTGCGTGCAGTTGGCGGCGGTGGCGCACCTTCGCCAACTTCGTTGGTTGGCAAAGTTAACGACAAAGTCAAAAACGGCAGCCCGCAACTTGGTTACGGCATGACCGAGACCAATGCGTTTGGCCCCGGCATCACGGGTTCTGACTATTTGGCTCACCCGACGAGCACGGGTCGTGCGGTGTTGCCGATGCGCGTTGAAGTTCGTGACGAAAATTTGAAGTCTCTGCCGACTGGTCAAGCCGGCGAGATTTGGTTCTTTGGCCCGATGTTGATTCGTGGATATTGGAATCGCCCAGATGCAACCGCTGAGACGATTGTTGACGGCTGGCTTCGCTCGGGCGACGTGGGTCGCCTTGATGCCG
>JANRBC010000091.1:2182-3991 GCA_030727685.1 Ilumatobacteraceae bacterium | reverse complement strand
TGTCTCGCCATAATTCTGCAAATGGTCCAGTAACAAGATGCTTCTGTGTCACACAACCACCTACATCAATTGGATTATTAAGTGGAGACGATGGGAGTCGAACCCACGACCCCCTGCTTGCAAAGCAGGTGCTCTAGCCAGCTGAGCTACGTCCCCGTATGGCGACGTAACACTAACAGCGAAAAATTCGTTCTAACTCGCCAATGTTTGAAGGGTATCCTCGCATTATGAGCGGCGAACTTCTATATGCGTTTCGAATCATGCGTTTGCCCTTGCTCGATGCCGGCGGTCAAGCCATCGGCAAAATTAACGACATAATTGTCGTTCCTGGTCGTGGCACCGAAGCACCAAAAGTATTGGGGTTTGTCGCCACAAGCCAGCGTCGTCGAATCTTCATTAGCGCAACTCGAATCAACACGCTTGACAACGCTGGCGCACAACTCAAGTCGTGGGACATCAACCTCACCCCGTTTCGCACACGAACTGGCGAGCAACTTTTGGGCAAAGATATTTTGGATAAAAAACACGGCGATGAAATCGTCAGCGATGTCGCTTTGGTTCATCACACTGGCAAAACATCCTCTTGGCAGATATCTAAAGTTCGACTTTCAAAACGAGGTTTACTGAGCGGACGCGCCGGCCATCGCTTGGTTGACTGGCAAGAAGTTAGTGAGTTGTTTGCACCATCAACTGCAATTGCCGCAGAAGCAGCTCGACTTCGCGACATGCACCCAAGCGATGTTGCAACAATTATCCGTGCCCTGCCAACCGAACAGCGCCGTCAGCTTGCAGACGCAATGGACGACGAGCGCCTTGCCGATGTTCTTGAAGAATTGCCAGAAGACGAACAGTTGCGCCTGATTGAAAACCTCGACATGGAAAGACTGACGAGCGTGTTCGACGAAATGGAATACGACGACCTCGCCGACTTGCTCGGCCAAATGGGTATCGACCAACGCACCAAAGTTCTTGACGCAATGGACGACCAAGACGCCGAAACTATGCGTCAATTGTTGTCGTACCCCACTGGCACTGCGGGCTCATTGATGACCCCTGACATCATCGTGCTTGGCCCAGACGCAACCGTGGCTGAAGCGCTTGCCCACATTCGCGACCCAGAAAGACTTGTATCAATTGCAGCCCAAGTTTTTGTGGCCCATGCACCGCATTATCCACCGACTGGTACATATCTTGGCGTTGTACATTTTCAGCGACTACTGCGCGAGCGACCAAGTTTGTCGCTCAAACAATGTCTCGACAACGAACCAACTATTGACCCAATGCTTGCCGACCGAGATGTAGCCAAACGTTTGGCTTCATACAATATGTTGGCCGTCGGTGTCTGCGACTCAAATGGTCGACTACTCGGTGCTGTAACAGTTGACGACGTTCTCGACAATGCTTTGCCGGCCGATTGGAGACGCAAATGAAACGTAGCGAAGACCTTGGGCGCCCCCGTAACCAACCAAAAATCGGTGTTCAATACAATCGATCGGCATTCGGTCAATTTGCTGAGAATGTTGCCCGCATCATGGGCACCGCACGCTTCTTGGTCATTCAGTCAATCTTGGTACTCATTTGGGTGGCCGCCAATATTCTGTTTATTTCTCTTCAATGGGATAAGTACCCATTCATCTTGCTAAATCTGATGTTTTCAATTCAGGCTGCCTACGCAGCACCACTGATTCTGTTGGCACATAACCGACAAGAAAGCCGAGACCGCGAGCAAGCACAAGTTGACCGCAATGTCGCGACTCGCACTCAAAACGATGCTGAGTTTCTTGCCCGCGAAATCGCAAGTTTGCAACT
>JANRBC010000091.1:0-2082 GCA_030727685.1 Ilumatobacteraceae bacterium | reverse complement strand
AGAGCACAACATGTGGTGATGGTGTCCAAGAATTTCTTCGTTTAATTCATAACGACCGTTGTCGTCAGTGCTTACAACTCGTTGTACGGCACCTACTTCTTCAAGAACAACAAGATTTCTATACAGCGAACTTTGCGCTATCTCGTTTTTCGTGCCCTTAAAACTTTTTGATCGCTGCAAAATTTCTAAAATCGTCAACGGACGATCTGATGTTTCAAGCATCGACACAATCGCACGGCGCTTTGACGAATAACGTTGATTGTGTTGCACAAATCTTCGTGCAACTTCAACATGCACGTCTGAATTCTCGACTTTTTGATGTTTATGCCCACTCGACATAGCTCACAACCTATATGAGAATCGGTGAGAATAACTCAATTAAATCAAGCGCGCACGAACGAGTGTGCTTGAACCCCGCATGCCAAGACTCGGCTCAAAAGAACCTCATTAGGCAGACTCAGTTCTCCCAGAACAAATGCGCCAGGTTGAGAAATCTCGCCAGCGCCAATTGATCGCGCAACACACCCGCTCACGACTCCTGCAACTTGACCAACCCGCTCAGCGACACCAACTACATCGACAACTCGTTCTCCGTTTTTTGTGCCACGCACTTCAACTCGAAGACCGCCCATTCCGCCTTCGGCTCGTGGTGGGATCAACATTGGCATTCTCGCAAAAACTCGATCACGACGCGTCGCCGACACACGCGCGGTGACACGAACCAACTCTGGAAATGCTCGTTTGATTAAAAGCGGATCAGGGAGCTCGCCGCGATAACAGTCGTAAGCACCAACAGGCTCTGGAAACCAGCACAACTCGCGACCACTACCCGCTGGACGTCGCAACCATTCGCCGTCGTGCCAACCGATCGATTGCCCCGAAAGTGCGCGGTGATGTTGGCGGGCACATGCCGGGCCACCCGTACCGTGCAACGCAATGTGCACTTCATCGACCGAATCAAATGCTTTGCTCAAATTGCGAACCAACAGACCCGACATGCCAGGCGACGATGCGGCTCCGATTATTAAAGTCACTTTATTTTCGGTGGCTAAATCAGAAAGTGACAGAAGATTCAAACAATCGGCGATGTCATCACTCGTCGAAACTACTGAGACACCTGTTTCGAGAAATTCTCTGGCCACTGGTGTGTGCGGCAAAGGTCCGGCAAGAACAACAACCTTTGCGCGATGCAATTCGCTACGGCTGGTCGCTTTGATCAGGGCATTTGTCTCGCTTAAACGACGAGCAAGTCGTTGAGCAACAATCTGTGATGAGTCGTAAACAGCTATTGATGTTTGCAATTCGACTGACAATGACTCAGCAACTCTTGAACCGACAACACCCGCCCCGAAAATTCCGATCATTAGAAACTTTGATTACTTCTTGTCGGTAAATTTTCGCCAGCCACCTTGCTTAATTGCACCAACACCTTTACCTTTAATTCGCAAAACTCCGGCGACAGCACTGGCAACACTTAATGCAAGCAGAGCTCGTCGTAGCAGTTTCATATGTACATCCATTATGGGGTCTAAATAAATTGGTTACGCTACTTCAAGTGAAGTCTCCCGAGAATTCAAGCGTTACAGCGATAATTCCGACTTTTCGCTCAGAAAAAGTAGTGATACGGGCTATTGATTCCGTGCTCAACCAATCGTCACCAGTCGACGAGATAATCGTTGTCGACGATGCGAGTGACGACCAGACCGTAAAAGTTGTGCGTGATTTCGCAACTAATCACCCTCAGATTCGTTTGATTGTCAATAATCAAAACGTTGGTCCTGGCCAATCCAGAAATGTCGCGTGGAACTTAGCAACAAGTGAATACTTAGCTTTTTTAGACGCTGACGACACGTGGCATCCTAAAAAAATTGAACTACA
This sequence comes from Ilumatobacteraceae bacterium, assembly GCA_030727685.1. Taxonomy (GTDB): domain Bacteria; phylum Actinomycetota; class Acidimicrobiia; order Acidimicrobiales; family Ilumatobacteraceae; genus BACL27. The sequence continues at coordinate 204 of JANRBC010000091.1, read as the reverse complement.
ACGTGAATGGTTCCGAACAAATTCAAGCGAAGTAATCTGCGGCACCCAACATTGCATCATCAATCAAACTGAAACACACAGCGACGGCGAAAAGATATCGCGGTTTACGATCAAAGATTTGCTTCGGCGCAATCGATTCACTACCCCATCGGTGATGCTTCGTCGCAATATTCCTTTACGTTTTGATCCAAAATTACGTTTGTC
>JANRBC010000090.1 GCA_030727685.1 Ilumatobacteraceae bacterium | reverse complement strand
GCAACCACACAGCAGGCACGATCGACGTTAAACGCGACCTCACCGATTTAACCGAGCTAGTTGAGATCGAACCCAACGGCGTTTTTATGCTGCATCCTGGTGAGTTTGTTTTAGGTTCGACTCTCGAGCGCATCGCAATCGCTAACGATCTTGTCGCCCGCGTCGAAGGCAAGAGTTCGCTCGGTCGACTTGGTTTGTTGATTCACTCGACTGCTGGTTTTATTGATGCAGGTTTTGACGGCCACATCACACTCGAACTGTCGAATGTCGCAAACTTACCGATAACTATTTACCCGGCAATGAAGATCGGACAAGTTAGTTTCATGACGATGACGACACCCGCCGACAAGCCTTACGGCTCTGGTGCAAGTGGCTCAAAATATCAAGGCCAGCGTGGCCCAACCCCGAGTCGCTATTTCGAAAATTTCAAATAGTTAACTGAAACTTGTTGTGCTGGCCACAACATTGGCCGCAGCAAGCGGCGCGTTCTGATTGGCAATTGATCTCTCGCCATTTTCGATCGCGTCAAGCAAGTGAATTGCAATGTCGCCAACTTTGATTTCAGATTCGTCTTTGCCCGCGCCTTTGACGCCGTCGTCAAGCATGATGTAACAAAACGGACACGCCGTTGCGACACGAGTTGCACCAGTAGCGATCGCCTCGCGCGCACGCTCATCGTTGACTTTGGTGCCGATGTCTTCTTCCATCCACATTCTTGCGCCACCAGCGCCACAGCACATGCCATTGGTGCCGTTGCGTGGCATCTCGACAATTTCGATGCCTTTAATCGAGCCAACTACTTTTCGTGGCGCAACATAGACGTCGTTGTGTCGACCTAAGTAGCACGAGTCGTGATATGTAATGCGCTCTTCGAGAGTTGCGTTGCTGACATCAAGCGTGCCTGCTTCGATTAAGTCTTCGAGCAACTGTGAGTGGTGAATGACTTCGTAGTTGCCACCCAACTGCGGATATTCGTTTTTGAGCGTGTTGAAACAGTGCGGACATTGCGTAATGATTTTGCGCACACCCATCGTGTTGAGCATCTCAACGTTTGGCATCGCCAACATTTGAAATAAATATTCGTTGCCACTGCGACGCGCGCTGTCACCCGTGCACATTTCGCTCGGACCAAGAATCGCCACATCAATGCCGGCTCGCTTGAGCAACTTGGCCATTGATTGCGTTACTTTTTTGTTTTTGTCGTCGAAACTGCCGGCGCAACCAACCCAATACAAATATTCGCTCTTGAACGGCGCACCTGGGTCGAGAATTTCGACGTCTAGATCTTTTGCCCATTCACCGCGATCGGTCTGGCTCATGCCCCAAGGGTTGCCTTGGTTCTCCATCGAGCGGTATGCGTTGCCAAGTTGTGCCGGAAAGTTGCTTTCCATTAGCGACAGATAACGACGCATGTCAAGAATCTTGTCGAGAATCTCAATGTTTACGGGGCAAATCTCGTCACAAGCCTTGCAACTTGTGCACGACCAAATTTCTTCGGCTGTGATGCGCTCAAACAGCGAATTGGCGTTGATTTTGATTTCGCTATCGGCACTCAATGGCGGAGACACCTTGCCGCCCGGCGCATGACTCGCGGTGGCGGCCATAACTTCGCCACTCTTGAGAACGATTTCGCGTGGGTCAAGTGGTTTGCCCGTTGCGTGCGCTGGGCAAACACTCGTGCAGCGACCACACATCGTGCAAGCATCAAGATCGAGCAGTTGTTTCCATGTGAATTCTTCGATCACATTGACACCAAATGACTCGAGTGAAGTCTCTGTCAAATTCGGCATCGCTTTCATCGCACCTTTCGGGCGTTCGCGATCTTTGAGATACATATTGAGTGGCGAAGTGAACATGTGACGCAACATCGTGATCGGCAAAATCGCCAAGAAGGCAATGAAGGTCAATACGTGCGCAACCCACCATCCTTGATGCCAAGTCGTCAATGTTGACGGGCTCGCATCGTTCACAAGTTGTGCGAGTGGGTAGCCAACCACGCTCCATTTTTCGTGGTCTAGGTTTACGCCTGCGGCTTGGCCTTGAGCGATGCGAAACATTTCTGCGCCAAAACCTGTGACACCGATTGCCAACAACACACCAAGAATCAGTGCGTGTTCTGGTTTTGTTTTGATGCGAATGCGATATGGGCGCTGCACATATCGACGCAAAATCGCCCAAACGACACCGACAGTAAACACAACACCAGCAACATCGCCAACAAGTGCATAACCGCGATAAACATCGCCATGCAAGAACTTGAGTGGCTCGGGCATTTGATGATCAATTTCGAGCACGGTTGTTACGCCGAGCAGCACCAAGAAACCGAAATAAATCATTGAGTGCATTAGGCCGGCGGCACTGTCGCGCAAAAGCGTGCGCATGTATACACCAGAGCGGTAGTCGGCTAAACGTCGCTTCACATTTTTTGGTGTTGTTTTGCGACGGTCAGGTGCGCCGCGCTCCCAGTTGCGAATTCGGTCAGCGAATCGCAGCGAACCCCAGATCAACATCATTGGAATAACCGTGTAGAAAGCAACGACCAACGCAGTCGGTATGCCAGCAAAAACTTCGCGGTGAATCAGTGAGGTGCTTTTCCAACCGGTCAACTGCGGCACAATGCCAGAGATCAATGTGAAAGTTCCGATGCCAACACCGAAGGCAATCGAAAGTTGATACGGCTTGAAACGTTTTTTGACCGCAGTTTCAGTTGTCATAATTTTTGAGCACCTCTGATTCTCTACTGGTACTCAGACTAGTTTTTTTAGCCGAAATACGCGCGATCCAAATCGCGAATGCGCAACGAAAGCGAGGCCAGCAACTTGTGTGTAAGTGCAGGCACCTTGTCGGTTAATCGCAAGAAATTGCCGCGACCAATGACCAATAGTTGACATTCAGAGTCGCAAACAACAGTCGCTGTGCGCGGGCCGTGGTCAAGAAGCGAGAGTTCGCCAACAACCGAGCCTGTGCTGAGCGTTGCAACTTTTTTGCCGCCACGCTTTACGGTGGCTTTGCCGCTCAAAATAATGAATGCTTCTTTGCCGGGTTCACCCTGCTTGACCATCGTTGTACCTTTAGCCATTGTGACTCGGTCGCCTGCCTTGGCGATTCGCTCAAGATCTTTTGACGAGCAAGATGAAAAGAGTGGTGAATAGCGCAAATGTTTTAGAGAGTTTTTAAGTTCAGCCATGCCTTGAATTCTACTGATTTTCTGCGTTGCTCTGGTTGCTAACTGTGTTTATTGCTGTGGCGATGGCCACTTGATCGCCAAGATAACCAACCGCTGTGAGTTTCATTTGGTTTGAGAACTCATATTTTCGCGGTACCCCAGTTGGGATGTTGAATTTGGCGATCTGTTCTGGGCTTAAGTTTTCGAGATGCATGACCAATGCGCGCAGCGAGTTGCCGTGCGCGGTGATTAAAACGTTTTTATTGTTTTGTAATTCGCCCAAAATGTGTTGATTAAAAAACGGCACGACACGGGCAACAACATCTTTAAGACATTCAGTATTCGGTAAATCGTTCGGCGAGATATCTCGATAACGCGGGTCATTTCGCGGATGTTCTGGGCTTGATAAATCGACCGGCGGCGGCGCAACATCAAAACTTCTACGCCACAAGTTTGTCTGCTCAACCCCGTATTTAAGCGTTGTTGCTTTTTTGTCGAGACCTTGCAATGCCCCGTAGTGACGTTCATTGAGTCGCCAATCTTGTCTTACTTTGAGATCTGATTGGCCGAGGGCTTCAAGCGTCAGTTGATTGGTTTCAATTGCTCGCCTCAAAAGCGAAGTGAAAACAACGTCAAATTTGATGCCGGCTTGTTTGAGTGTTTCGCCTGCTTGTTTTGCTTCGCTCTCCCCTTTTGGCGTTAGCGCAACATCGTGCCAACCAGTAAAAAGATTGAGTTCGTTCCATGTACTTTGACCGTGCCGAAGCAGTACAAGCAACCCAGTCATTGAAGCCTCACAAACTAAATCGTATGCGTAAAAACGCTGTAACAATGGATGTATGAGTTCAAGTAGTTCGACAGGTTTTGACGTCGTCGTTGTTGG
>JANRBC010000089.1:4956-21409 GCA_030727685.1 Ilumatobacteraceae bacterium | reverse complement strand
ATGAAGGTTTCAGTTTGCCCGCAATCGAAGCAATGAGCACGGGCATCTGCCTAGTCGCCACAACTGGCGGTGCGTTACCCGAAGTTACTGGTCGCGACGGCGAAACGGTTCTCTCGTGCCCGCCAGCCGATGTCGATGCTTTAGCCGCCGCAATTCGTCGTGGTCTTGACGACAACGTTTTACGTGAAAAAATTGGCCTCGCCGGTCGACAACGTGTTGCCGAACGCTGGAGTTGGCGTCACTGTGCTCAGCAAACAGTTGACCAGTATCGCGAAGTGCTCTCGATGCCGCACAACATAGCCAAACTTGCAAAGCGAGACGGCAAATAATGCTGACAATCAGATTCGATCGTCTCAACTTAAAGCCTGGTGATCTCTTTCTTGACGCCGGCACGGGTTTTGGGCGACACGCTTTTGAGGCCGCGCGCCGTGGAGCAAAAGTCGTCGCCCTCGACTACGCAGAACAAGAAGTAACGAGCACACGCGCAACATTCGCCGCAATGTACGAGGCGGGTGAACTCAAAGCCGAGTCATTCACAGGTGTGGTGCGAGGCGATGCAACTCGCCTGCCGTTCGACGACTCGACATTTGATTGCATCGTCACTTCAGAGGTTCTCGAACACATTCATGACGACACCTCTGCAATAAACGAATTCGTTCGCGTGCTTCGACCTGGCGGCACTCTCGCAGCAACGGTGCCTTCTTGGTTTCCCGAAAAAATTAACTGGGCGCTCTCAGATGAATATCACGCACCGTTTGTCGAAGGCGGACACGTTCGTATCTACCGTGGAAGTGAATTGCGATCAAAAATTTCGCAAGCGGGTCTAACAGTTGATGCAACACATAAAGCCCACGGACTTCACTCACCATATTGGTGGTTGCGCTGCGCTGTTGGTCCACAGCGCGAAGATCACAAAGCCGTCGCAATGTACAAAAGATTTCTCGAGTGGGACATAATCTCTGCGCCAACTATCACTCGCGCTCTCGACAAAGCGTTGAGTCCTGTAATCGGCAAGAGTTATGTCGTTTACGCAACCAAGCCAAAGAGCGCACTGGTTGGGGCAAAGTCATGAATCTGCAGCAAAAGTCTCTGGCGACAAAACGAGTTTTGACTCACACACAACTTCTGCAAACAGCCAATTCGATTGCTAACTTGCAACACAAATCTGGAATGATCCCCTGGTTTGAAAATGGTCATTGCGACCCATGGAATCACGTCGAAACTGCGATGGCACTAGACGTAATGGGCTTGCACGAAAATGCAATCCGAGCTTACCGATGGCTTAAAAATACTCAGCGCTCCGATGGTGCTTGGTCGAACTATTACAACTTTGACGAAAGCGTAAAAGACCTCAAACTCGACAGCAATGTTTGCGCATACGTCGGCACCGGACTCTGGCATCACTGGCTTTGCAACCACGACATTGAAACCCTCAAAGAATTTTGGCCAATGCTCGAAAATGCAATGAACTGGGTTCTGCGAATGCGACTAGCAAACGGAACAATTCTTTGGGCGCGCGAAGAAAACGACAAACCCTGGGACTATGCGCTACTAACAGGCTGTTCATCAATACGGCATGCATTGATTTGCGCGGCAAGCGTTGCCGACATCCTCAAAACGCCAAAACCCCAATGGTATGAAGCGGCAGCCAAAATTGACTTCGCGATCCGCAACACACCGAAGGTTTTTGAACCAAAAGATCGTTGGGCAATGGACTGGTACTACCCAGTTTTGAGCGGCTCGCTAACGGGCGCAGAGGCAAAGTCTCGTCTTGAAGAGCAATTCGAAACTTTTGTAATGCACGACCACGGTGTGCGTTGCGTTAGCGACGAACCATGGATCACTGCCTCAGAAACGGCCGAATGCTCGATGGCATATTCGGCCATCGGTGATTTTGATACTGCACAGTTTTTGTTGAACACAACTTCACACCACCGCACAAATGACGGCTCTTACCTGACTGGTTTGGTTTATCCCAACAAAATCGTGTTTCCAGCGAACGAAACTTCTGCCTACACGGGTGCAGCGATCATTTTGGCTGCAGATTCTCTTTACTCAATTTCGTCAGGGTCTCGAATCTTTCGATACGACGAAACAATTGAAAACTAAATCAATTTAATTTTTAATTTTTTCTTTGCAATACGCGCAAAGAGCCTGCAGACAGAACTTCTACGAATTTGCCAGAGTCAAGCGCGGGTCGATAAATGAAATCATGCGGCGCTTGTCCGCCGTCATGTGGGTCAACAAAGACATCATGAATTGCCAGATATCCCGACTTTGCAACTTTCGGAACCCACCCTGCATAGTCAATCTGCGTCGGCACTTTGCCGTGGCCGCCATCGATAAAGCAAAAAGCGACCTCGAAATCAAATTGACGACTTGCCAATTGCGACTCGGCAACAATTGGCACGACAACGTCGCCAAGTTCAGCCTGTTTCATAGTTTGAACAAATGTCGGCAGTGTGTTTAGGCGTCGAGTTTGTGCATCGACTAGAGATTCATCGAACCACTCCCACCCTTGTTGGTTTTCTTCACTGCCCGAGTGATGGTCAACTGTGAACAAGACTGTTTTCTTGCGTTTTGCCGCAGCCCCTAACCAAACCGTCGATCGTCCGCAGTAAGTGCCGACTTCGACCATCGGCAGTCCCGGCAATTCACCACACGCCAAGCAGGCAGCAGCGTACAAAGCATCGCCTTCATCTTCAGGCATAAAGCCTTTGGTCGCGAGCGCAACTGCTTTCAATGTTGCGTCGATCTTCTTCACGCCAATTCACTTACTTTGATTGCGTCCATAAAGTTTTCACGCCAAGTTTGCTTCCAGTCTGCCGAAAAATTCGCGAACTGCATTACAAAATTTCGACGTGCGATCTGAACTTCTTCACTGAGCCACCAAGAATCGACGTCACTTTCAACAGCATTTGCTTTTTCGGCTGCACTCAAACCAGATATATGCAGAACGCCAACTTTGACTAGGTCTTCAAGCAACGGCCTGGCGTCTGATCTAAAGCGATAAGCATCAACGTCATAGAAACAAATTGTCGGAATATTATTGCCGAGCGTTTCAAGCCACGAAGTACCCAAATAATTATGAAAGACAATTCGGCTGATCGAATATTGTGAAAAAATATCTTGAGAATTATCAAAAATCGCGCTGCTATTGGCTCTAAGAATCGCATCTTTTTGCTGTGCACTGTACTCGCCAGGAAATAATCGAATACGTAGCTCTGTGGCACTCTCTCGAGTGCGCACAAAATCGGCAGTTTGGTCATACATAGTTTGTAAAGTGCCCGGCAACGGAAAATACTGCAGTCGATAGATTTTTTGGGGCTGATCAAAACAAATCAATGAATCAAAAAGCTGTTCTTGCGCACGAAAACTTGGGGTGACGGGCGACAGTGCTCGAGTGTTGGTGTTGCCTCGACTCCAGCCCCATGTGTAGTAAAAATCTGAGACACGCGATTCGTAAATCTCACCAACATGTGATTCGTCCAAGCCATACCAACCACCGTGCTGGTGATAGTGCAATTTGGTGCCCTGTTCGCACCACTCTGCGGCAAGAACTTTGAACGCGAAGTGAGTCCATAAAGCCTGAGCAGAGTAAACGTGCGCGAATCTCTTCGGCCTCGCGCTTTTGACTTTTAACTTGAACTCGGCGAAACCCTCGAGCGCACAAACTGGGAGGAAAGCAGCCAGCACAGCGTTCGCTGTTTCGCCCAAATTTGACCCTACTGAGACATTTGCGAGGTGCTTCTGTCGCCACTGCGAATCAATTTTTGTTTGCACCTCAAGCGAGAAATCTAAATCGTCTTGCTTCGCCCACTTTCGCCACGAAAACATCGCCGAAACCCACGCACTTGGCGTGCTGCCCGAAAATGGTTTGACAAATAGCACCTTTGGATTGGTGCCAATTGAGGCAAACTTCAACAGAACTGCATTTACTTTGTTGCGTCCACTTGAGGTTGACGAGTTTCTTACTTTTACATCAGCATCTGAAATCTTTATTGCATCAACACTTGAAAATGAAAGGCATCTTAAAACTGCCAGCATTTGATCTGGCAGAGTTTGATGCGCGGCGAAAAACTCGGCGGTGTCACTCGTCGGCAAAATCGTGATTGCAGTAGTGCCCCCGTCTGAGTGCTGTGCGTTGGTTGCGCCATTTGCATATTGTCGTGTTGCCACATAAACAAGGTGCAAAAAACGCTCAACCCAATCGCCAAGAATGATGTCGTAATAGCGTGCCGAATAACTGGCGCCGTGATATTGGTCTAACAGCAGTTTTACATTTGCTAAAACCGATGCTCGAGCAGAGTCAATTTCGTTTAGACCCTCGCTGACGCGTTGAGCATTCCAGACGATCGTCACTCACTAAATCTTATCTGTGCTGAGAATTAAACAAGTTCAACGGCCTATAGATGCAAGAATAGAACTATGCAATCTGCGCTTGATGATCTTGTGGCTCTCTTAGATCTTGAAATTATTGAAGTAAACATCTTTCGTGGTGTCTCACCCCAAGAAAATCGTCAACGGGTTTTCGGAGGACAAGTTGCAGGTCAAGCACTTGTTGCCGCTGCGCGCACAGTCGATGACAAGTCACGACATGTTCATTCACTTCACGCCTACTTTCTGCGACCAGGCGACCCGACAATTCCTATTCTCTATGAAGTTGACCGCATCCGTGATGGCAAGAGTTTTACGACTCGCCGCGTAATTGCAATTCAACACGGAAAGGCGATCTTTAATCTGCAAGCCAGCTTCCAAATTTCTGAACCAGGACTTGACCATTTCATCGAAATGCCCAAAAACCTGCCACGACCAGAGACCCTTCCAGACTTCAAAACCCGCATGGAGCCATTCAAAGAACAAATCGGTGAATGGTTCACGCATCCGCGACCAATTGACCTGCGTTATATCGACGCCGACCCGCTAACGCGCAAAAACCTAAAAAGCCCAGGGCAAAAACTTTGGATGCGCGCTGACGGCAAACTTCCCGACGACCCGGTGCTGCATGCTTGCATTGTTACTTACGCCAGCGATATGTCGTTACTCGACACAACATTGCTTCCACACGGTCGATCATGGACAGAACAAAATATTCAAATGGCGAGCCTCGACCATGTGATGTGGTTTCATCGGCCATTCAGAGCAGACGACTGGCTACTTTACGACCAAACTGCAATCTCAACTTCAAACGCCCGTGGCATCGCCAGTGGTTATATTTTTTCACCAAACGGCGAACTAGTCGTCACTGTCGTTCAAGAGGGACTGACGCGTCTCGTTGACGATAAGTTCTAGCGACGAGAGTCCATAAATAAGCCGCGCAACGCTGCATAGTTTTCTATGCAATGACCAGCACCAAGAACCACTGCTTCAAGTGGTTCATTCGACATGTTTACCGGCACACGTGTTTCGTTTGAAATTCGCTCAGCCATGCCGCGCAACAACGAACCACCGCCGACCAAATACATTCCACGCTTTAGAAAGTCTTGTGACAATTCAGGTGGTGCAACACCAAGACAGCGCACGACAGAATCGACCATTTGAGTTACAACCGGGTCAATCGCTTCACGAATTTCTTTGGATGTCAAAATAACTGTCTTCGGCAAACCAGTTACTAAATCTCGGCCACGAACCTCGGCCTCTGAATCACCAGGCATCGGCATCGCACTGCCGATTGATTTTTTAATCTCTTCTGCGGTGCGCTCGCCGATTGCAATGCCATGCTTGCGGCGCACAAACGACTGAATCTCGCTATCAATGTCGAAACTGCCGACTCGCACTGCCTCGAGAGCCACGATGCCACCAAGACTTATCACTGCCGTCTCGGTTGTGCCACCTCCAATATCAATCACCATGTTGCCAACAGGCTCGTCAATCGGCAGATTCGCACCAATCGCAGCGGCAACTGGTTGCTCTAACAACTGAGCATCTGCTGCACCCGCTCGACGCGTTGCGTCAGTGACCGCTCGGCGCTCTACTTCGGTGATCGCTGAAGGTACACAAATCAAGACTTTTGGTCGCGAAAACTTGGACACACCGGCACGTTGCAACAACAACCGAATCATTTTCTCTGTCACTTCGAAGTCGGTTATCGCGCCGCCACGAAGTGGTCGAACAGCAACGATATAACCAGGCGTACGACCGATCATCTGCCACGCCTCTTCGCCGGTTGCCAAGACTTCGCCACTTCGTCGATTCACGGCGATTACAGATGGCTCGTTGATGACGATGCCTCGACCCTGCATATAAACGAGTGTGTTTGCGGTGCCAAGGTCGATTGCAAGGTCGCGTGCCATTGACTAACCCCTTGTCTGTCGCTGCTTGGCTTCTCGCAACTGGCTTCGCAGGTGCTCGCGCGACTCATCAGACAGAGCATCAAGGTGACGATGAAACGCAGCCATACCTTCGTTAGAAGAACTTGACCGATCTTGAGTTAGCACTAGCAGCGCCAAACTCACACCTGAAACGATCGAAACGGCGGCGAAAAAAACCGCGATTGTTGACACGGCAAAAATAATCACTGTGTTGAACTTTTCACTTTGCGAGCATCAGAAATTTCGTGACTATTCGTACCCCAGTCACTTCCGTCTTTCCAATGTTCTTGCTTCCAAATCGGAACACTAATTTTTAAAGCATCGATCGCATATCTTGCTGCAGCAAATGCCTCGGGTCGATGTGGTGACGAAACGACCACCAAAACAGACGACTCTGTAAGTTCTAGTTTGCCCACGCGGTGAATTAGAGCAATTCGCCCAAGATCGCTCCATCGCAAGCGCATCTCATTGGCGATTATCTCAAGCTTCGGCACAACTTGATCTTCGTAAGCCTCATAAGTCAAAGACTTAACGTCGGTGCGACCTTCAGCGTTGTCACGCACGATTCCTGAAAAAACGACGACTGCACCGCACGATTCAATAGCCGCCCAATTGTAAACAGAGCCGACATCAAGAACTTCACTCGTCAACTCAAGTCGAGTATCGACTTCAACTTTGTTGTGCGATGATGACATCAAAATAAGTGTACCCCTGACTGCGAACTGAGCCATTCGCCACTCTTCAAGAACTGATGAATTCAATTTCAGTCTGCCTATCATCTCTCTATGCCTCAAGATCCCAACGACTTCTCGGCTTCAGGGCTTCCATTTTTTGAGCAAATTGCCAAAGCAATGTCGAGCGCCGGCCCAGTGCAATGGGACATGGCGAGACAATTTGCAATGATGACCGCAACAAACTCGAGTGCCGAGCCAAACGTTGAGCCCACTTCGCGAATTGCAGTACACCAACTCGCTACTATCGCCGACCTGCATGTTCGAGATATCACTGGGTTATCAACAAGCGATACAACTCAGCCTCCAGTTATTGAGGTTGTAAATCGCTCAACTTGGGTTCACCACACAATCGAGGCTTTCAAATTTTACTTTTCAGACTTTTCAGCCGATTCGACATCAGCCAATGGCACCGAGAGTCTTGAACTCGAGTCGAACGGTATGGATGCGATGATGTCGAACCTCACAAAAATGATGGCACCGGCGATGCTTGGCATGTCAGTCGGTTCAATGATCGGACAACTCTCGCTTCGAACATTTGGTCAGTACGACTTGCCGCTTCCGCGCGAGCCCAAGTCGCAACTCTTATTTGTTGCGCGCAACAGCGAAGAATTTGCCAAAGACTGGAGTATCAAAGTTGAAGACATGCAAATGTGGTTGCTAATTCAAGAGTTGACATTTCACGCGCTGTTTCGCATCAAGTTTGTGCGTGATGCTGTTACCGACTTGGTTAAGCAACACGTTGCGGGGTTTCACCCAAATCCAAACGCGCTCGGGCAACGCCTCACAAATATTGATGTCACCGACACTGACCCAGCGGCAATGATGCAGAAACTCCTGGGAGACCCAACACTTCTACTGGGCAACGAACGTTCAGCAAAACAACAAGCATTAGCCCCAAAACTTGACGCAATTATCTGCGCAATAATTTGCTATGTCGATCATGTTGTAGACACCGTCGCCAACCGGGTTCTTGGCAACGGTGCCCAGATTTCTGAGGCTTTTCGACGAAGAAGAGTCGAATCAAGTTCTCAAGACCAATATGTTGAGCGACTTTTTGGCATCTACCTAACCGACGACCAAGTCGAACGTGGCGAAAAATTCATCGCCGGTGTCATCGAACGGCAGGGCGAAACTGGTCTGGCACGTCTATGGACTCGCGATGGAAATCTGCCTACACCCAATGAAATAGGCGCCCCCGGCTTGTGGATTGAACGAATAAATCTTTAGCGCGACCGTTTAACGAATAAGTAAACCGACCCAGTCAGACAAACAACACCAACTACGGCAAAACCGAGCGCTCCAGGCAAATTAAGAATTACAGCAACTAGACCCAAACCCACCCACGTGAGTTGATTCAAAGTTTCAAAACGAACAAACGCGCGTGCTCGATTTGCGTCCGGAGCTTCGCGTTGTACGACAGACTCGAATGCAAGTCTTCCTACTGAACCCATTCCATTCGTTACAGAAATCAGAATAATTCCAGCGGTGATTCCTCCGACGACTCCGGCGTAAATGCCAATTAACCCGATGACTAAGAAAGCAAACAACATCATCGCGCGTTCAGACATTTGACGTCGCAAAAAGGGTGCAATCAAATTGCAAATCATTATTGCCAGCGAAGATAGGCCAAGTGCCAGCCCAAACCACGCAGTACCCGCTCGCTCATCACGCAGCCAGAAAGCAACATGAAAGAACAAAAATCCAATCATTCCGCGTAGAAGCATCATCGAAAATGCAATTCTTCTAACTTTCAAACCTCGCAACTCTTCGATTTCTTTTCTTTCGGCTTCTTTCGGCGTTGTCGCAACATGACGAGGCAACTGCAAACTTGCAAATCCAGCCAAACCAAACATCACAGCTGACATAATAAGTGTTGCTCTTGCATCAACTAATTGCAGTAAACCTGCGGGTACTGCCGCAGCAAAACCCATAACTCCCGAGAGCAAGCCCAACTTCGAGTTTGCAGAAACTAACTCATCATCATTTTTTACGAGTGTCGGAACTATTGCAGTTTTGCTGACGCTGTAGGTGCGCGCCAAAACAAGAGAGATAAATGCGAGAGCAAAAAGCGAATTTGAATTAAGTCGAGAGACCATTAAGACCACCGTCACGCACCGTAAAAGTGCGACAACGAAAACAGTTATCCGCCTGCCACCCGGAATTCTGTCGATTACTGGTCCGATAAATGGTGCGACGATTGCAAATGGCGCCAGACTCACTGCCAAAAACAACAACACGCGACTTCGAGCGGCATCTGGGCTTATCGATAAGAACAGTGAGTCTGCTAACGCAATTGCAAACGCTGCCTCACCGCATGCGATGAGCGAATGCACACGACCGAGACGTCTCAGCGGTGACGCCGGGGCAAGACCTGACTTTGAAAGAGCTATACGCCCATTTTCTCGTATTTATAGCCAAGCCCACGGATAGTCACAACCAACTGCGGATCAGCAGGCTCTTTTTCAATCTTTGCGCGCAACCTCTTGATATGAACGTCAAGTGTTTTGGTGTCGCCAAAGTAGTCAGTGCCCCAAACCCGATCGATAAGCGTCTCTCTGGTCATCACTCGACCAGCATTTGCCATCAACATATAAAGCAACTCGAATTCTTTAAGCGGCAGTTTTGTATTTTCTCCACGAATTGTCACCACATGTTGTTCAGGATCTATTGAGACTGCACCGATGGCTACTGTGCCGACACCGGTCAAATCAGTTTCAGACTTCGACAATTCTCCACGACGAAGTGCGGCACGCAACCGAGCAACCAGTTCACGAAGGCGATACGGCTTAACGATGTAGTCATCCGCGCCTACTTCAAGCCCAACGACCGTATCGATCTCTGAACCTTTTGCCGAAACCATAATTATCGGAACTGAACTTTTCTTGCGAATCTCACGACATACGTCCGTGCCACCAACTTTTGGCAGCATCACGTCCAAAAGAACCGCGTCTGGCTTGACAGCGTCGAACATGGCTAAAGCTTCTGCACCATCACGGGCAACTTCGATTCGAAAGCCTTCACGCTTTAAACCAACTTGAAGTGCCTCGATAAAAGATTCTTCGTCATCGACTACCAAGATCGTAGGAAGTGAATTACTGATACTCATGCCAAAGCCCCTGTCTGATCTAAAACTGTTTCTTTGTTTTGTTTGGTTACGCGCGGCAAACGAACCATGAAAGTTGAGCCGATGCCTTCTTCGGACCGCACATCTATTGATCCGCCATGTTCTAGAACAATGTGGCGCACGATCGATAAACCCAGACCGGTGCCACCAGTTGCCCGACTTCGGGCTTTGTCGACACGATAAAAGCGCTCAAAAATTCGCTTCTGGTCACGCTCGGCGATACCAATGCCGTGATCAGTAACGGTTACTACGACTTCGTCACCCTGAATCATTCCTTCGACCCGAACTACGCCACCAGCTTCGCTGTACTTGATCGCATTATCAACCAGATTTGAAATTACCGACACCAATTGCGACCTATCACCGCGAACTAACAACTCTGCTGAGCCAGTCAGCGACAAACCCAAACCTTGACGTTTGGCCGCATGTTGATTGGTGCCTACAGCCTCGACTAAAACTGAGCCAAGGTCGACGTCAGACCACTCTTCGGTTCCGCCGAATTCGACTCTAGACAGATCTAACAGGTCGTCAACAATGCGCGACATTCGGTGAGATTCTGTGACGATTCGCTCGGCAAGTCGCCATACAACTTCGGTTTCAGTCTCTCCATTTAGCGAGTCTGCAAGTGCCGCAACGGCACCAATCGGCGTCTTGAGTTCATGGCTGAGGTTCGCCACAAAGTCTGTTTGCACAGTATCGATTCTTGATTTTTCAGTGATGTCTTCAACAGTCACAATCACTTTTTGTTGGTCGATTGCTTGACCGCGAATCTTAAAGAAACGAGTTGTGCCTGCCACTGCTTCAAGAATGCGCTCACTCGACTTTGACGTCACTATTGTTTCGAGCATTTCATCGACCGCCTGATCCACCAAAATATCTACATATCGCACGCCAGTCATCGCAGCCGCTGCGTTATTGCGCAATTTACGACCAAGTTTCAAGTCAACGACTACTACACCGATTGGCAAGAGATCCAGAGCGTCCATCAAACTCTCTAACTGGTCTTCGGTATTTGAAGTACTTACGAGCGCCTCATTTTGAATTGCCTTGCTTAAATTCTTTGATGAGCGCTTCGAGATCAAAAATGCGATCACTGCAGTCACTGCCGAGCCAGTCAAGAAAAAAATCAGGTCCACAAGGGGTCTCTGAGCTTAACTTTCGGTTCGTGGAAGAAAAATCTCACCAGTTCGGTCTCCGACTCGAGCCTTGTAGCGATCAATGCCACCACGCTCTCGCACCCAACCCGAGACGATAAACCTAGTTTTTTCACTTACGTTCACAGCATGGTCGCCAATGCGCTCATAAAAACGGGCGACTACCGCTAGTTGAACGGCGACCTGCAGATCAATTTTTGACTTTGAGTGAGACTCGAAAATCTGCTGAATAAATTGACGATGCAGGCTGTCTAGATATGAGTCCATATCGTCAATTGCAGCAGCCTTTGCCGAATCACTTTCTTCAAAAGCTTCCATAGTGGCCGCAAATAATTTTTGTGCCTGTTCGCTCATTTTCGAAATCACGCCACGCAACATCGGATCAATATCGTGACCATATATACGACGTGCTGCCTTGCAAATATTGACTACAAGATCGGCCGAACGCTCGAGTTCTCCGGCAATTTTGATGATTGCAACTATTTGGCGCAAGTCAGCGGCAACTGGTGCCTGCAGTGCCAAAATTTCAAAACACGAAACCTCAAGTTCGGCACTTCGACCGTCAAACTCATCGTCGGCTTGAACTAGATAGTCGGCGCCTTCGAGGTCGCCACTCAGCAAAACCGCAGTAGCACGAGGAATTGACTCGGTCAAAGATGCCCCTAGTCGAATGACTTCGGCACGCACAGACTCAAGGTCATTATGAAAATTCTTGCGAATTTCGTCCATTTCTGGCACCTTCCCTTACTCGACTACAAACTTACGACTCCCTTAACGGTAGCCCGTTAAAAGTGAACTTTAGTTGTCAAACGAGTGACGCGACAGTGAACAGATTTTCAGGTCAGCGAACCTGAGTTGCAACAACCCACTCATGCAAACGTTGTTGAGCGTCTCCAAATTCAGCGTCCGAATTATGTTCGACCCACTTATTGTCGCTGCCGAGTTTGAAGTGAACGACATCTTCTGCAGTCAGAAAACTGAGAACTTTATCTAGCCACGCACGATGTTTGGGGTGCGTGAGGGGTACCAATACCTCAACTCGTCCGTCAAGATTGCGCCCCATCAAATCTGCTGAACCAATCAAGTGCAATGGAGACTCGTCTTCTAGCCCGTGCTCGAACCTATAGATACGTGAGTGTTCAAGGTAGCGACCAAGTATTGACCGAACTCTAATGTTCTCGGACATACCCGGTACCCCAGCGCGCAAACAACAGATACCTCGCACGATGAGGTCTACCTTCACGCCAGCATTGCTTGCCGCATAAAGTGCATCAATTATTGATGGGTCAGAAATTGAGTTCAGTTTGAGTGTTATCTGACCTTTGTCCTTGAATGATGCCTCGCGATGAATCAGCTCAAGAATTCGTGGACGTAGTTGATGTGGCGCGACAAACAATCGCAAATAATCTGGCTCTTTGGCATACCCCGTCAAATAGTTGAAAAGTTCAGTTGCGTCTGAGCCGATTTGTTCTTCACAGGTAAAGAACCCAATATCTTCATAAACTCTGGCAGTTACCGAGTTGTAGTTTCCGGTACCGATGTGAACATAACGCCTCATTTGGTCGCTGTCTTCGCGAACCACCAATATGCACTTTGAGTGAGTCTTCAAGCCGACAATGCCATAAGTAACATGAACGCCTGCGAACTCAAGTTCTTTTGCCCACGCAATGTTTCGAGCCTCGTCAAAGCGCGCCTTGATTTCAAGAACAACAGCAACTTGCTTGCCTGATTCGGCGGCACGCACTAGATGCTTGGCGATCGCCGAGTCACCTGAGGTTCGATAAAGAGTCATTTTTATTGAATGAACCTTTGGGTCACTTGCAGCCTGTGCCACGAAAGACTCAACCGAAGATGCAAACGACTCATGAGGATGGTGAACCAACAACTGTCTCTCGCGAATGACCTGAAAAATACTGTGACCATTAAATTCGGCAGCCAACAATCTGCCGGCGGTAAGCGGCGGCCAGGGTTTAAATCTCAAACTAGGTAAATCGAGAGACGCCAATTGGTTCAACGCATTCATTTCGATCAAACCTGTGTGGTGGGTGATGTCTTCGGCCTCTAGTTCAAGTTCTTCGCACATCAAGTCAACTGTTTCTTGAGCAGTGCCCCTTGGGATTTCAAGTCGAACTGCGCGACCAAAACGACGACGACGTAGTTCCATTTCGACGGCTGCTAACAAGTCTTCTGCGTCTTCATCATCAAGCGAGAGGTCGGCATTACGTGTTACCCGAAAAACAAAACACTGCTCGATCACCATGCCCTGAAACAACCGTGGCAAATTAGCCGAGACGACCTCTTCAAGTAAGACAAATTTATTGCCGCTACCCACCCTCATAAAGCGAGAAATGTTCTTCGGAATTTTCAATCTCGCAAACCTCTGCTCGCCCAATTGTGGATCACGGGCAACGACTGCCAAGTTGAGAGCAAGGTTCGAAATATAAGGAAACGGATGAGCAGGGTCGACAACCAACGGTGTCAGAACCGGAAATATTCTGCGATCAAAGTCGTCTGAGAGTTTTGCTCGTTCGGTCTCGCTCAATTCTGACCACTTGACGACCGAGACGCCAGATTGCATGAGTCTTGGTAGCAACTCTTCTGCCCAAACTTTGTGTTGTCTAGCTACAAAATCTTGAGTTCGTTTTGTAATTTCGGTCAATTGTTCTTGCGGTGTCATTCCGTCTGCTGTTGGCGTATGAACTTCACCGGCGATTTGATCTTTGAGTGCAGCAACTCTGATCTGATAAAACTCATCAAGATTTGACGAACAAATTGCCAAATAGCGACAGCGCTCAAGTAACGGAACTTTCTCGTCGCTTGCCAAAGTTAAAACTCGATCGTTAAAGTCGAGCCAACTCAATTCACGGTTGATGTAGTTTTGCACCTGTTTTTTATCGTACGAATCTGTTTGCTCTCGTACGTTTGCTAAAAAGCGATTTCGCCAAAATGTCACTTGAACTTCACTTCAGCGACATTTTTGGTCGCATAAAACGCAGATTTAAAATCGCGCCTATTCGGCAGGTGTTGGCGCAAGTGTGGCCGCTGGTGCCGCAGCAGGAGCTTCGGCAGCATTTGCATACCCGAGCTCCCATTCGATGCTGATGCGCTCGCGCTCGGCGTCTTTGTTGACTCGCTCTTGATTGCGACGAAACTGTGGGTCGTTGCGCGGCAAAAGAATAAGTCGAGCGAGAGTGCGTGCGCGAAACTCTTCAAGCATGTTCTGGTCGCCGTAGTCGCCGTAGACCTCCCAATGAGGTGACGCTGGGCCGAGATAAACGATACGCGCATGACCACGCGGTGGCTCGTTCAAAGTTGTTGCTTCTGCGTAGTTTGTCATGACGTCTCCTTCGATTAGTCGTTAAATCCTACCGTCGAACCATCGCGTTCTAAGATGTGCATTTGTGGGCTCAGAATCAGAAACAGTCATTGCCGCACTTGATATCGGAACAAACAGTTTTCACTTAGTCGTAGCCAAGCCAGTTGAGACAGGCTTTGAAGTGATTACCAATGAAAAAGAAGTAATTCGACTTGGCCATGGCGCCGGCGACATGAAGCAACTCGAGGCTGAAGCGATCGAGCGAGGAATCGCTTCGTTAAAACGAATGCGAGCAGTCGCTGATGTACACGGCGCAAAACTACGCGCTGTTGCGACAAGTGCAGTTCGTGAGGCTAAAAATCGCAATGAATTTATCAAGCGTGCACGAAAAGAAGCCGATATCGAAGTCGAAGTGATTTCGGGTGTTGAAGAAGCAAGACTCATTCACCTTGGTGCCAGATACGCAGTTGCTGCCGGCGAACAACCAATGTTGCTCTGCGATATTGGTGGCGGCTCTACCGAACTAGTAATCGCTGCTGGTGACGAAATATTGCTAGCTCGCAGTTTTAAGCTCGGTGCAGTTCGTCTAACCGACAGATTTTTCAGCACAGATGCACTTCATCCAAGTGCTCTCAGCAGTTGTCGAAAATTCGTGCGATCAATGTTGGCAACTATTAAGCCGGAGGTGCTCGAACTTGGCTTTGAGATTGCCGTCGGTTCGTCAGGTTCGGTCGAAGCAGTTGCCAAACTTATAAGAAAACTCAACGACGAACCAGAACCAAAGTCATACAACCGGTGCGAATTCAGCGCTAAAGATGTAACGAAGATGTTGGATTTGTTGGCAGACGCACCGACTGTCAAAGAGCGGGCGCGCATATTTAATCTCGATTCATCGCGCGCTGAGATCATCCTGGCTGGAGCCGTAATTTTGGAGGGCATCGCCCAGTCATTTGACGTAACTAAATTCACTTACTCTGACTACGCATTGCGAGAAGGCGTCCTTTTTGACACTCTTGCTCGCGAGAAATTACTCGACAATCCCGAAGACATCGACCCGGCATTGCTCAGCGTTAAACAACTCGCTGACCGTTGTGATGATCGCCCCGAGCATTCGGCGTATGTTGCAAAAATTGCTCTCTCACTTTTTGATTGCCTGCAGAAAAAGTTGGCTCTCCCACCTGCCTCGCGCAGATACCTTGAGGCCGCGGCTTTGCTCGCAAATGTTGGTGTGGTCGTTTCTCACTCAAAACATCATCTTCATTCTTATTATGTAATTCGAAACTCAGAACTTGTTGGTCTAACCGACCGCGAAATAGAACTGATTGCGGTCATCGCGCGCTACCACCGTAAGAGCGCACCTAAGCAATCACACGCAGAGTTTGCACAACTCAATGAAAAAGATCAGACGCTGGTAACTTCGCTCGCTGCAATCTTGCGCATTGCTATTGGTCTCGATCGAACCCAAGACGGACGAGTCAAATCAGTGACGGTACGCGCCGAAGATGAACAACTTCTAATCTTTGCTAAGGCATCAGCTAAGGCAGATATTGAACTAAACCTTTACGCAGCCAATGAGCGAAGAAACATGCTCGCCGATGTGCTTGCGACGAGAGTAAAAGTACTCGCTCTCAAATAGTCGGCAGGCAATCTGCCGCGACACCAAATCTAGTTGGAGTCAGTTTTTGGGGTTTCGTCCTTCTTAGAGTCTGCAATGCCTTCGGCGAGACCTTTTTTAAGTTCGCTTTGGGCTTTGCCGAGATTGCGAGCAATTTTTGGAAGACGTGATCCGCCGAAAAGAACTACAACAAGCAAGA
>JANRBC010000089.1:0-4856 GCA_030727685.1 Ilumatobacteraceae bacterium | reverse complement strand
CTTCAATTAGGCAACGAAATTCAGGTCAGTATGAACCTGATTAGCCCCGATGAAGTGGGGCCAGATTTTGTCTTTGATGAGGTGGCAAAGCGCGCAGAAATTGCGCGTGCCGAACTCGTCGGTCTCGTACCTGCGCGAGTGCTCACTCAAATTTCTAAATCGCGTTGGACTGAACTCGATTTAAGTAAAGAAAAGACAATCGAATGGTGTTTAGCGGCGCGCAACCGCGCAATGCAAAATCTAGATTGATGTACTTAAGCGCTAACGATGTTGCGATTGCTCTGCGCGCGCTGACGACGAAGTCGACGTCGTTCTCGTTCTGAGAGCCCGCCCCAGATACCGAATTTTTCGCCATTTTCTAAGGCGTATTCAAGGCAATCGTTTTTAACTACACAGCCACGACAAACCTCTTTGGCCTCACGGGTTGAGGCGCCACGTTCTGGAAAGAAAAGGTCTGGGTCTACACCGAGGCAATTTGCCTGATCTTGCCATGCACGCTCACTATTCACCGGTATGTGCATGCGATCTTCCAATTTTGAAACCCTCCCAATAAACACTGCTTGATGCATAAGCGCCTAACAGTGGTGTAACTACAACCGTGTCATTCTGCCAAACTTTTACAAAAAATGCAAATACTGCTCAACCCGCGCGTCGAACCCCACCTAGCCGAGAAAGTTGACGCTTATGTTCGATGAAGTCGACGAGCACATACTCACCTAAATTCTCTGGGCCGGTAAAAAACGCACGGCCTTTGTTTATCGCCGTGAGTTGCTCAATAAATGACTGCAAAGCATGCGATGCATCAAGCATGAAAGTGTTAATACGTATGCCTTCGCGGGTCGCCCTCATGACCTCACGTAGTGTCGCCTCGATGGTCTCGCGTACCGGTGGATAATTGAAAAAAACATCACCAGACTGCGAAATATGAGCCGTTGGTTCGCCGTCGGTGATCATGATTATCTGCTTGGTGCCACTCTGCCGAGACAACATTTCTCGAGCCAACATAAACCCGTGCTGCATGTTTGTGCCGTAAACGAAGTCCCATGAAACTTCGGGTAATTGCTGAGGTTTTAACGCTCGTGCCGTCTCACTAAAACCAACGATGCCGAGATAGTCGCGCGGAAACTGCGAACTCATTAACGAATGCAAAGCCATTGCAACTTTTTTTGCCGGCAAGAAATAATCTCTCATCGGCATTGACAGCGAGAGGTCAAGCATCAGTACCGTTGATGACCGAGTCAGATGTTCGGTCTGTTCAATTTCAAAATCTTCGGCAATCAACTGCACCGGCACAACTGAGCCCCGGCGCTTCAGGGCGTTGCGCAAAGTCTGTTGAAGGTCTAACTGAAAAGGATCACCGTATTCGTAAGGTTTGGTGTCATAAGTGCGCTCATGTCCGACACCGATTCGCTCTACTTGGTGTTGACCAAGACGATCTTTATCTAGTGCCCCGAACACGTCGCGCAACGCCTTCTCACCTATTTTGCGTAAACCTCGCGGGGTCATCTCTAACTTGCCTTCAGTTTGATCAATTAGCCCCGCCTCTTTTAATTTCTTGGTTATCTCAGACATACGTTGCAGAGATTTTGCGACATCTTCGCCGAGCAGTTCGCTAACTCGATCTAAATCAGCCTCGGCTAAGGCCGACGGCGAGGATGCATTGCGCAACAAATTGTCAAGCTGATCAAGATCACCAAGTTCTTGCATCGAACGCATTGCATCGCCAAACCCCATCGGATCTTCACCTGTGAAATCTTGCTTCGAACCCCACCCTTGTTGCGGAAACATGGCCTGCAGTTTTTGTGCCAACTCGCTCATTTGCCAACGCAAATCCATATCCTCAAGCAGTTTTTCACTCAGTTGACTCATCTGTTCGCGTTGTTCTGGAGTCATCGAATTGAGCATCGCTTGGGCATTGGCCATCCGCTTTGCCATAATCTCGAGAAGTTGATCCAGATTTTGCGGATTCTCCGGAAAGAAGTCGCCAAATTTCTCCATGAACTTTTCAAACTCAGGATCTTCGCCCCGTTCGCGACGGTTAATCATTTCATTCAGCGCCGCCATCATGTCTTTGGTGCGTTGCATTTCTTCAGGCGTCATCTTCTCAACTGCACTTGACGCTTGATCAAGATATTGCTGCATCAACTGGTTGCGAAGTTTTTCTAGCAACGCCTCAAAACGCTGTTGAGCTTGTTGCGACTGAAAGTCATAGTGCTCAAGTTCGCTGATCTTGCCGGCGAGATCTTCGGGCAACATGTCGAGCCGAAAGTTCTTTTGTTCTGCAGATTCTTTTGCCAACGCACTTCGACGTTCGTCTCCGGACTTGACCGCATCTTTCAGCGCTTGATCAATGGCGTGTCGTTCTTCGTCGACCAAGTCGTCAAGTTCGTCGGCGATCTCTTTGTAGACACCACCAAGATCGCCACGATCTTTTATCTCGTTGCGCTTATCTCGCAACTTCTGCATCATTTCACGAAGACCCATTAAGTTTTCGCCGCGATCATTACGCATGCCTTCTTGCATCATTCTGCGCAACGCCGCATTGACGTCGCCGTGATGAACTAAATCATCTGTCAATTCGTCGATCAAACTTTGTGCGTCGATTTCAAAACCTTGCTGTGTTCCGTCCCAGCGCGAATAATTGAACCGACTTGGCATAAGCGCACGATAGTACGACTGTCCGTAGACTGATAATCGCAATGCGCTTTCCTAGAACCTTTATATTCGTTGATTTGTCTGGCTTCACAAGCTTCACAGAGACCAACGGCGATCGCCGAGCAACAAAACTTCTTGGCGAGTTTCGAGCAGTCGCTCGAGCCGTCGCCTCAGAACGTGGTGTGCGCATCGATAAATATCTTGGCGACGGTTTAATGGCCGTTGCCGTCGAACAGATTGACGGCATCACATTTGCACTCGAGTTGGCAAGACGAGCCGAGACGGCCTGCGCACCTCTTCAACTGCGAATCGGCATCGATACTGGTGACACGATGCTGTTCGAAGGTGACGATTACATCGGCAGTGCACCAAACTTGGCGTCGCGACTTTGCGATGAGTCAGCAAATTTGGGTGTGCTGATACCCACAGAACACATCGAAGAGTTGCCAGAAGGTGTGTCGGCAGCTCGCCACGGCGCACTCAAACTGCATGGTTTCAATAACGCAACTGAGATTTCAATTCTCTCAGGACGCCCCGTTATTGCTGAACGCAACGACACCAGCGAAATCTGGACTCGACAGCCATTTCTTGGTTGATTTATTGGCTGATTAACTCGCCGGGTACATGCGGCAAGCAGCCGCAAATCTAAACAGTTTTTGAGCGATAAATCGCTTTGCCTGCTTTGGCGTCTTTGTTTAGTCGCTTTGAAAGATGCAGGCCTTCGAGCACAAACTCAATTGCGCTGGCAACCACCGCTGCTGATTCGTCACCATCAACCAGATCAGCAACCACCGCGCGCAAGCCGGGCATTGTCCTTAGCAATGCGACATAATCGCTCGAGGCAATGTCTTCACCTGTTTGCACAACCTTGCCTTCAACAAACTCTTCAGTGACTAGGCGAAGGTTCTCAGCCGAAATTCGCTGCTTGGCAACTTGAAGCACGGCCCCACGTATGAGTTGGTCAAAAACTTGTGACTCACGCGAATCGTCGATTACGTCGATTTCAATTTTGCCGGCAGTTGAGGCTGCCAATGCGTCAAGATCACATACTCGAGGTGCCACCTCAGTTTCTTTAGCTTTAAGTGCGCGTCGCATTGCATTTGCGCACATCAACTCTTGGTTGCTGGTAGTCAGACGCACGCTCACACCGCTGCGCTGATTGATCTTCGTACTCGCCCGTGCCAAGTGACTGATTGTGGCAATTATTTCTTCCATAAAGTTTGGAATTCGCACTTTTACATCGCCAACACTGGCGTTACGCGACTCTTGGCGTACGACTTCTATTTCTGTTGCTATCTCTAACGGATAGTGAGTTCGAATCTGGCTTCCAAAACGATCTTTTAGTGGCGTGATTATTCGACCACGGTTGGTGTAATCATCAGGGTTTGCTGACGCCACGAGCATGATGTCAAGAGGTAAACGAATTTTGTAACCACGAATTTGAATGTCTCTTTCTTCAAGCACATTAAGTAGGCCAACTTGAATTCGCTCTGACAGATCTGGCAATTCGTTGATTGCAAAGATGCCTCGATTGCAACGCGGCACCAAGCCGTAATGCAGGGTCAGTTCGTCGCTCAGATAACGACCCTCGGCAACTTTTATCGGGTCGACTTCACCGATCAAGTCTGCAATTGAAGTATCTGGTGTGGCAAGTTTCTCGCCGTAGCGAGCAGATCGATGCACCCAATCAATTGGCGTTGCGTCACCTTGACTCGCGACAAGCTCGCGCGCCTGTCGTGAAACTGGCGCGTACGGGTCGTCGTTGATTTCGCTACCACTGACAATCGGCATCCACTCGTCTAAGAGATCAACTAACGAGCGAATGATTCGAGTTTTTGCCTGACCACGCTCACCAAGAAACACAATGTCGTGACCAGCCAACAACGCGTTCTCAAGTTGTGGCATAACCGTTTCTTCATAACCCAGAACGCCAGCAAAAAGTTGCTGATCGGCTGCGATGCGCGCGACAGTGTTCTTACGGATTTCTTCTTTTACGCTTTGCGACTTCCATCCCGACTGCTTTAGTTCTGCCAAAGTTTTTGCAAGGTTCGCAGGCGGTTTTGTTTCGATCATAAGACCGAGATTAGTTGTGTCGGCTCAAATTCAACTATTTGGAACTTTTATTAGTCGAGGCTTTTGATTGCAGGGTCGACTTTTTAGGTGCAACTGCCTTACCTTTTACTGACTTTTTAGGTGCAACT
>JANRBC010000088.1:15049-21590 GCA_030727685.1 Ilumatobacteraceae bacterium | reverse complement strand
TAAAGTCGGCATAGTCATTGTGCATGTTCGCACCCATCGGCCCCGGTCGATAGAGGGCGACGATTGCAGCGATGTCGTCGATTGTTGTTGGCACCATGCTGCGCACCAACGCTCGAATGTTGGTTGATTCAAGTTGAAACACTCCGATTGTGTCACCACGACGCAATAATTCGAACGTTTTATGGTCGTCAAAAGGTGCCTTGTCGATATCAAAATCAGGATTGCTCAATTCTTGAATCATTTTGTTTGTATCTGTGATCACGTCAAGGTTGCGCAAGCCCAAGATGTCCATCTTTAAAAGACCAAGTTCTTCGACAGCGTGCATTTCATATTGCGTAACGATCGGTGCGAGATCTGCATCTTGCCCCGACTCGGCCTTTCGCTGAATCGGCAAATACTCGGTCAATTTCTCTTTTGTAATCACCACCGCTGCAGCATGAATACCGACACTGCGCTTCAAACCCTCTAGGCCCCGTGCAGTATCAACAACGGTTTTGACATCTGGGTCGCTTTCATAGAGCGCTCGCAATTCTGCTGCAGCACGATAACCATCGACATGTTGTTCGTTTTCTTCGAAGCAGTACTTGAGTGGCGTATCGCGACCCATCACCACCGGAGGCATCGACTTGGCGATCTTGTCGCCTAAACCATACGGGAAACCCAAAACTCTCGCCGCGTCGCGAACCGCGTTGCGGGCCTTGATCGTGCCAAAAGTAATGATTTGGGCAACATGATCACGGCCGTACTTTTCTGAGGCGTATCGAATCATTTCATCGCGATAGCGCGAGTCGAAGTCCATGTCGATGTCAGGCATCGAGCGGCGACCCGGGTTCAAGAAGCGCTCGAACAACAAGTCGTACTTGATCGGATCGAGATCTGTAATTCTCAACGAATATGCAACTGCGCAACCGGCTGCCGAACCACGACCAGGGCCGACGCGAATCGACTTTTCGTGCGCATATCGAACTAAGTCCCAGACGATCAAAAAGTACGAGCTGAAACCCATCGTCTTTATCGTCAACAACTCGTAAGCAACGCGTTCGACGACCTCAGGTGCAAGCGTCTCGCCCCATCGTTGCTTGGCGCCTAACCACGTCAAATGTTCGAGATATTCGTGGTCATTTGCAAAGCCGTCAGGAATTGGAAAGTTTGGCAAAACTGGAACGTTGAATTGAATATCAACTTTCGCCCGCTCGGCAATCCATAACGTGTTGTCACATGATGTTGGTTGCTCACGAAACAACCATCGCATCTCTTCTGACGTCTTCAAATAGTGTTCGTGGCCCTCAAACTTAAGACGATTAGGGTCGGCAATCGTGCAGCCGGTTTGCACACACAACAATGCATCATGTGACGCACTGTCTTCGCGATGCGTGTAGTGACAGTCATTTGTCGCTAGCAACGGTGCCCCAAGTTTTTTAGCAATCTCGATTAACTTTGGATTTGTTTCGATCTGCAATGGAATGCCGTGGTCTTGTAGTTCGATAAAAAAATTGTCTTTGCCAAAAATTTCTTGCAATCGCGCCGCTGTCTTTAACGCCTCTTCGTCTTTGCCATTCTTGAGTGCCTGCAAAACATGGCCGCCCAGGCAACCAGATGTAGCGATTAGACCAGCGCTGTATTTCGTCAGCAGTTCCCAGTCCATTCGTGGTTGGTAGTAATAACCTTCTAGAAAGGCAAGACTCGCCAACTGAATCAGGTTTTTGTACCCGACGTTGTTCTCGGCCAGAAGCGTCAAGTGATAATAAAGTTTTTTACCCGATTCGGTATCGCCACCACTGTCGTCGACTCGACCTCGTCGTGTCGGGCGTTCAAACCGCGTTTCATAAGCCATGTATGCCTCGGTGCCGATAATCGGCTTGATGCCACGCTTAGTGCATTCTTTATAAAAATCGATGACGCCATACATGTTGCCGTGATCGGTGATGCCAAGAGCCGTTTGACCGTCTCCTACTGCGCGGTCGACCAGTTCGTCCAAACGTGATGCCCCATCGAGCATCGAAAATTCTGTGTGAACGTGAAGGTGAGTAAACGACTTACCCATTAAAGGTAAGTTCCCGGACGATCCCCTGGCTGAGCATTCGGAGCCTGACCTGATTGAATTTGTCGCTGCTCAGTTTGCTGACGCATCGAAAGTTGCTGGGCAAACATCGTGGCTTGAATGCCGTGAAAGAGTCCTTCGAGCCAGCCGACCAGCTGTGCTTTAGCCACACGCAACTCGGCATCACTTGGCACTTCACCGTCGTTGAACGGCAGGGCCAACATACGCAACTCTTCTTGCAAATCTGGTGAGAGTGCCTCGGCAAGTTCGACAATCGACCGCTCATAGATCTCTGCCAGACGTTCGCGCGAAGGCACGTCGAGAGTCATCGAGTGCACTTCGTCGAGCAATTGTTTGATCATCGAACCAATGCGCATAACTTTTGCCGGCGCAGTAACGGTTTCGAGCGTAGTTTCGCTCTGCTCTTCGACAATCTCGGCTGGCTGACTTATTTCTGCTGGTTTGTCTTCAGGGTTTTTCATGGTGGGTCGCCAAACTTATCACTTAACTGCTGTTGCGAGCAACGGTACATCTAGTTCATCGTCAGTCAATGCGCCATGGCGACATTGCAATATAAACGGGCCGGTATCTGCGGCGTCGTCAAAACTAATTGGCTCTCGCGGCACAAGCACAACATCACCCAGACGTTTGCGTGTTGCCGAACCCAATCGGGGCCCAAGCCAGTTTTCGTCAATCACTTGTTCTTTGCTGGCAACCCATGCAACGTTCGAATGATGCGTAGTTGCCCGCGCCAGTAGTTCGACTTGAACTCCGTCACGAGCGTGCAACCACCTGAAACGACCTTCGCCTGACTGATACGCAGCCATCGCCATCACTTCGGGATGTGGCGGCATCGTGTTGGTGCCGACCATCACTTGCCCGTGGTCAGCAGTGACAATCAAAACAGCGCCAGGTGTAAGAGAATCTTGAATTTTTTTAACTATGCCGTCGGCACTGGCCAACTCGGCTTCATAAAAACTGCCGAAGCCACGCTCATGAGCAATTTTGTCAACGCCGTCGTAATACGCATAAATGAATTTCTCGCCGCTTCGCAATAGTTGCCCAACTTCGACAGCGATACTTGATGCTGCACGCCACCCTCGCGCGCGCACACCTCGAAGATGAGCCTCAGTAAATGCCGAACCCTCGAGCTCGGCTTTGCTTAACACCGGCACGCTCGCCCCCATGAAAGGTGGGCAAGGCTGAATTAGATCAGGTGGATACATGTTTCGTAGATCACCTTTTTCATCGCCCCACTTGAGCATTTGCATAACGCGTGCACCCATATCGATGCGGTAGCCCACCAAACCATGTTCGGCTGGGGCAAGACCAGTTGTTATCGAAGTGAGTGCGCTAACTGTTGTTGTCGGCGCCACAGTTGTAATCGACGAGCCCTGCATCGCAGCAAGTGTTGGACAATGCTGAAGATTTTTCTGGAGTTGGTGCCAGCCGAGACCATCGATTACGAGCAACACAACTTGTCGCGCCCCCTTGACACAACCCGGCATCCAATCTGGAATTTCTTTCGTGCCCTGCGGACCGAGCAACGCTGGAATAAGGCCCGTTATGCAACCGTTTTTATAGTCAGGAAGTCGTGGACCAGTTGCTGTTGAAGTCGCCATGTTGTGCACCCTGAGAGTAGTTCAGGTCGATTCGCCTGGGCGCGCAATTTATCGGTGAAAAAAGCCTCACAAAAACCTCATAAAGCACGTGTCATTAGTATGAAGACGTGCGAATTTCTACCAGAGGCGACTATGCCTGCCGTGCTTTGCTCTCGTTGAGTTTGCATGCTGACGAGGACGGACCAACATCAGTTAGAGATATCGCCGAGCGCACAGCTCTGCCGCAACCTTATTTAGAGCAAATTCTTTTAGCACTCAAGGGCGCAGGTTTGGTTAAGTCAAAACGCGGCGTCGGCGGTGGCTATATTTTGGCCAAAGCTGCTGGTGACATTCGAATCTCAGAAATAATTTCAGCAGTTGACGGACCAATAACTGTCGGAGACTTCGGTGAACCACACAAAGACGGTGCATGTGATCACGACGGTCAGTGCGTTTTGCTCGCCGTCTGGAATTTAGCCAGCGAACACATGCGTGAGCACTTGGCGAAATACACGCTTGAAGATATCGCTGCAATCTCAAAAGGCGAAGCCGCGTGGCCTTCGCCAAAAAAATAATTAATCGACGTGTTGCGAGCACTTCGCCAAAACCACAGCGAAGTCTGAAGGTAAGTCGACTGAAAATTTCATTTCTTTGCTCGAGACGGGGTGTGTGAAGCTCAGGCTCGTGGCATGCAACATCGGGCGCGGTGAAGAGAGCACGCTGCGAGCACCGCCGTAAACAACGTCGCCGACAACACTGTGGCCAAGAGTCGCAAGATGTACGCGAATTTGATGGGTTCGACCTGTTTCGAGTCCACACTCGATCAACGAACAATCAACCGGAATATTAAATGCCTGCCGCACTTCATAGGTTGTACGCGCAACTTTGCCATCGCTTAATACCGCCATCCTTGTCGGATCACGCTGATCTCTTCCGAGCGGTGCATCAATCACGCCTGCGGCCGCACTCATATGCCCCCACACCAAGGCCAAGTAACGGCGCGTCACAAGACGACGAGAAAGTGCGTCAACTAGTGAGTCGTAGGCACGGGAAGTTCTGGCCATCATCATCAGACCAGTAGTGCCAGCATCTAGGCGATGCACGACGCCGGGTCTGAATGGGTCGCCCACTTTTGCGATATCTGGATATTTCGCCAAAATTGCATTTACTAAAGTGCCCGTCGGATTTCCGGCACCTGGATGCACGACTATGCCGGCATGTTTATTTATCACGAGAACGTCGGCGTCTTCATAAACAATTTCGACGTTGATGTTTGGCTCAGCCATCGGCAACTGCTTTTTTGGTAGCAGTGCAAGTTCTACTTTTAGATGTTGACCCTCAGTTGCTTTCAACTTTCCGGCTTTCACAGCCACACCATCCAAAATCACGGCGCCTGCTTCAATAAGTGACGCGGCTGCAGCGCGCGGAATATCTGCCACAAGCGAAACGATTCGATCGACCCTTTGACCAGCAAGAGCCGCGGGAACAAATTCATCGATAACCCTCATGTCTGACTCTTCGTTTGCAAACTTGTCGTGACTCATGACTGATGTGCTTTGCGCGATGTTGCCACTGACGAGAAAATCAGCATCGCAGCACCGACTGTTACGGCCGAATCGGCGATATTGAAGACTGGAAACCACTGCAAATCGATGAAGTCGACGACCGCACCCGCGAGCCATTTTTCGCCGCGAAACAACCGATCAGCCACGTTTCCGAGAGCGCCGCCAATCAACAATGAGGTGCCAACTAGAGATAACTGCGTGGTTGCTTTTCGCAAACTAAACCACAGCCATACCGCAACACCGATTGCTAACAAACCAATCAGACGTCCTAGGCCTTGACCCTGAGAAAATGCCATACCTGAGTTAAATACCAAGTTAAACCGCAATGTCCAGACGAGATCGATTGTTCGACCATCACTCAGCGAATTAAGCGCCCAGATTTTTGATGCCTGATCGGCGATAACTACCGCAGCGATAATTAGTTTGGGCGTTTGGCCAGTAGCTCTAGTAAGAACCAATGCCACCTGCGCGCTCGACAACTAATTCGGTTGTCCACGGAATCGCCTTCAATCGCTCACGCGGTATTGGCAAACCCGACCGAGATGAGTAACCATAGTCACCAGTCTCGAGTCGCTTGAGTGCCTCGTCAATCTCTTCAACTGTTTGACGCGCCGACGCAGAAAGGGTCAAGTCGCGCTCGCGCTCGACGACCATCGTGTCGCCCTCGCCGCCCTCATCATCAAACTGGACGTCGCCCATCTCAGAGTTTTCGACAATCGCATTTGCTTCACTTTCAAGTTGGTCTGCCTGACCCAAAAGATTGCGTCGCTCAGAGATCAGCAATTCGCGTTGCGACATCAAAAACTCGATGTTGAATTCTTTGGTAGGCGTAATGCCATCTTGCATCACACCTTTAATAATTGGTGGCTTCGGCGGTGCAACTGGCTTGCGGTTAGCTTCAATCTCGGCCAAACGGGCAGCCTCACGAGCAGCGAGCTTGGCGGCCTTTGCCGCTTCGCGAGCCTGCTTTTCTTCTTGGCGTTGTTTCTCTTTTGCAACTTTCAACGCCAATCGCTCGGCTTGTTGTTGAGCCTTAAGTTTTGCACGCTCTTTGGCTATGCGCTGCGCTTCTTTCTGCTTTTCTTTTTGCTGACGCTTGCGCTCTGCCAATGCTTTTCGCTTTTCAAGTTCTTTTTGCTTCTTTGCTGCCTTGATCTGCGCAAGCTTTTTCTTTAACTCGAGCTTCTTTTTGGCTTCAAGTTTCTTCTTGAGTTCGAGCTTCTTTTTGGCTTCAAGTTTCTTTTTGAGTTCAAGCTTCTTTTTCAACTCAAGTTTCTTCTTGAGTTCAAGCTTCTTTTTCAACTCAAGTTTCTTCTTGAGTTCAAGCTTCTTTT
>JANRBC010000088.1:0-14949 GCA_030727685.1 Ilumatobacteraceae bacterium | reverse complement strand
CTCAAGCTTTTTGCGCATGGCGAGCTTCTTTTTGAGCTCTGCTTTCTTACGCAACGCGAGTTTCTTTTTAGCCATTGCCTGCTTTTTCTTCTTAGCAGATGCCATTTTCACCTCTCAAGCGGTTCATGTTTAGAACCTACTTATATGATCGCGCTACGATATCGGATTTAACGCGACAAACACTGCGACACCATCTAAATCGGCGTTCGGCGACTGTTTCTCAGTCAATATTGTGACCTCAAAATCAACAGCCAGCGTCTCTGACTTGATGGTCTCATGATGTGCCGAGACTTGCGCGCACAGTTTTTCGGGCAGGCTAAGTCGAAGTTGAATGCGATCTGAAACATCTAGGGCTGAGTCTCGACGCTGTTGCTGCACCAAGCGAATCACATCGCGAGCGACACCTTCGGCTTCGAGTTCAGGTGTCAACTCAATATCAAGAACGACCACACCTGACGAACTTCCTAACGCAGCACTGGCACCCGAAGCCTTAGGTACGAGTTTCAATTGATATTCTCCTGGGTGCAAATCAACAGAACCTGCGGTCACAATGTCGCCTTTGCGCACCCACTCGCCTTTCTTGACGGCTTTGATCACAGCCTGGGTGCTCGCCCCAAGTCGCGGACCAACAACGCTTGGCACGACTTGCAACTCAAACTCGGCGACAGACGAGACATCATCTGAAAAACTAAGCGAGCGAACATTCACTTCATCTTTAATGATGTCTTCAAATGCGACAAGAGCGCCAGAATTCGCGGTGGCAATTACCAAACTTGCGAGTGGCTGACGCACACGTCGGCCATGTATCTTGCGCAATGACAAAGTCGTTGAGCAGACATCGCGAACCCGATCCATCGACGAGACCAAATCTTCGTCATGGCGCAAGCCTTCGACTGTCGGCCACGACTGCAGATGGACGCTGCGCTCGCCCGTAAGTCCTCGAAAAATCTGCTCGGTCACAAGCGGCAAGACAGGCGCAGCCACACGCGTCAAATAATGAAGAACCGTGTGCAACGTGTTGATTGCCGCGACATCGCCCTTCCAAAACCGATCTCGACTGCGGCGGATATACCAATTCGTTAATACGTCAAGAAATGTTCGAATCTCTGAGCAGGCCGCGAACAAGTCATAGGCATCAAAACTCTTAGTCGTAGATACAACCAATCCGTGGAGTTTAGAAATTATGTAACGATCTAAGACGTTCTCACTTGAAGCATCTACCGAACCAGAAACCGACTCGGCGTTCGCATATAGCGACAAGAAATACCAACTATTCCATAACGGAAGAATCACTTGACGAACGGTGTCGCGCATGCCTTCGTCGGTGACAGCGAAATCTGAACCACGTAAAATTGACGAAGAAAGCAAATACCAGCGCATCGCATCTGCGCCATGGCTGTCAAACACTTTCATTGGGTCTGGATAATTTCTAAGACTCTTCGACATCTTGGCCCCGTCTTCTCCGAGAACGATGCCGTGACTTACACAATTCGAAAAGGCCGGGCGATCAAATAGTGCTGTAGCTAAAACATGCAAGGTGTAAAACCAACCGCGAGTTTGGCCGATGTATTCGACAATGAAGTCGCCTGGATAGTGATTTTCAAACCACTGCTGATTTTCGAATGGATAGTGCACCTGGGCAAATGGCATTGAGCCGCTCTCGAACCAGCAATCCAAAACTTCGGGCACGCGACGCATCATCGACTTGCCAGTTGGGTCATCTGGGTTCGGACGAACCAAATCATCGATTGTCGGACGATGCAATTCTTGAATGTCAACACCAAAATCTCGGCGAAGCTCTTCGAGACTTCCGTAGACGTCGATTCGCGGATAATTCGGATCGTCACTTCGCCAGACGGGTATCGGCGAACCCCAGAATCGATTGCGGCTGATAGTCCAATCGCGCGCATTCTCAAGCCACTTGCCAAAACTTCCGTGTTGAAGATGTTCGGGAACCCATTGAACTTGTTCGTTCAACTCGACCATGCGATCACGAATTGCCGTGACCTTGACAAACCACGAACCAACCGCTTTGTAGATCAGCGGCTTGCCGGTGCGCCAACAATGCGGGTAAGCGTGATCGTAAGTCTCATGACGAATAACGACGCCGCGTTCTTTCAGCACTCGAATGATCGCGGGGTTGGCATCAAAAACAAGTTGACCTTCGAAATCGACTACTTCGCTTGTGAAGCGTCCACGAGAGTCGACTGGCACGACGAGTTCAATGCCTGCTTCTTGACAAACGCGCTGGTCATCTTCGCCAAAACCTGGCGCGAGGTGCACGACGCCAGTGCCGTCTTCGGTTGTAACGAAATCTCCGGCGATAACTCGAAAGGCATTTGGATGATCAGCAAAATAATTGAACAAGGGTTTATACGAGCGACCGACTAGTTGCGAACCAATAATCGTTTCAAGAATTTTCGGCTCAGGAAACTCGCGCTCGTATGCCGACAATCTTTCGGAGGCGACTATAAATTTTCGACCCGCATGCTCGATGACTAAATATTCGACGTCGGGCGCAACAGCCAACGCCAAGTTTGATGGAAGCGTCCACGGGGTGGTCGTCCATGCCAACAACAGTTCGCCCGATGAGAGTTCGAAGCCGACAGTTAGCGCTGGGTCTTGTACTTGCTTGTAGGCGTCATCCATTCGAGTTTCGGTGTTTGAAAGCGGAGTTTCAAGCGCCCACGAATATGGCAGCACACGAAAGCCTTCGTAAATCAGGCCTTTATCCCAGAGTGTTTTGAATGCCCACATGACGCTCTCCATATACGGAGTGTCAAGAGTTTTGTAATCGTTTTGAAAGTCAACCCACCGAGCCTGGCGAGTTACATATCGCTCCCAGTCGCTGGTGTATTGCAAAACTGAAGTTCGGCAATAGTCGTTGAACTTGTCGATGCCAAAATCGGTGATCGCCTGACGTCCAGAAATACCAAGTTGACGTTCGGCTTCGGCTTCAGCGGGCAGACCATGACAGTCCCAACCGAAGCGTCGCTCAACGCGTTGACCTCGCATCGTGCGATAGCGCGGCACGGCATCTTTAACAAAGCCAGTCAGCAGGTGACCATAATGCGGCAAGCCGTTGGCAAACGGTGGGCCGTCGTAAAAAACGAATTCATTTTCACCGTTCTTTCCGGCGTCGCGCATTTCTATCGAAGCAGCGAAAGTCTCGTCGGTCTTCCAATATTCAAGAACTTGGCTCTCGAGAGATGGAAAATTTGGTTGTGGTTCTACCTGCGGGTAAGACACAAATTATTTAACAATTCAGAATCAGGCGCTGCACAACGATTTGCAAAAACAGCAAAACGACTAAAGGCGAAAGATCAAGTGCGCCTGTTCGAGGCATAACTCGCCGTGTCCAGTCAAGAACCGGTTCAGTAAAGCGACCAACGAAGAATGAGATCTGCGAGACCACCCCACCACTTGTTGACGGAAACCAAGACAGGACCACTCGAACGATGATCATGTAGATGAAGATTTGTACGAGACTGCAAAGTATTCCGGTCATTGAACTGAAACCCAATCTGCGCTAACCGCGCGTGATGCGTGCGCCAAATGGCTTCATCATAAAAACACCGTTACTCATTTTCTCCATGGTGCCGCTATTGGCGTAGCAAACGCCGCTTGCAAAATCGACAATTCTGCGCATCGTCTTTGGGTCTGTTGACTGAACATTAATAATCACCGGATTGCCCTCTTTGAAACGATCGGCAATTTCTTTTGCGTCTTCATAACTAGTCGGACGAATCGTGACTGGATCACTCGCCGGCATAACCGGACGCGCAACCGCTTCAGTGCGACGACCAGCAACTGGTCGAACAGTTACACCTGAATCGTGCTGAGCCTGTTGTGCACGCATACCACTGGATCGAGGATCGCTCATCGCACGATCGTCGTAATCGTCGTAGCCAGGTTCGGGTTCATCAAATCGCTCTACGCGCGGACGACCTCGACTCGGCATTCGTCGATCGCGTTCAACTGCAACTGATTCGTCATAATCGTCGTAGGCCTCATCTGGCCCTAAACCTAGGTAATCCATTGCTCGGCGAAACATTGACATACGGCAAGGATAGTTCAGATTTTGACGTTAAATACGGACTATGTCTATTAACGATTTACTGACGATCTATCGGCGCGGCCCGAACAAGGCCGAGCCGACTCTGATCATTGTCGAGCCTTCGGCGATTGCAATCTCAAGATCACCTGTCATACCCATGCTGCATTGCTTGAGCCCCAAGTCGTCAACGAGTTTTCGCACCAAACGAAATGAACGTTGCGTTGATTGAACTTCGTTGCTTGTTGGCCCAACGGTCATCAAACCTAAGACCTCTAGCCCGTTGACATTTGCAGCATCGAGCAGATTGGTCACCTCATGGGGTTTGCACCCACCTTTGTCGGGTTCGTCGGTGGCGTTGACCTGCAACATTATTTGCGGTCTGGTGTTCGAACCTGCCTTGGCGCAGCGTTTGGCAATCTCATTAATCAGTTCTACCCGATCGACACTTTGCCAAACATCGACTAACTCAGCCATCAACTTAATTTTGTTACTTTGTAACCGACCGATGAAATGCACCGGCAAGTGTTTTTCGATTGGTAGTTCGCCTGATTTCGCAATCAACTCTTGCGCATAATTCTCGCCGACTCCGTCGCACCCGGCATCGAACGCCGCAACCATCGCCCCAACATCAAATGTCTTTGTAACTGCGATCAGTTTGACATCTTTGCCACCGGCCGCATTGATGCGCTGGCGAATTTCTGTCGCG
This sequence comes from Ilumatobacteraceae bacterium, assembly GCA_030727685.1. GTDB lineage: Bacteria > Actinomycetota > Acidimicrobiia > Acidimicrobiales > Ilumatobacteraceae > BACL27. The sequence continues at coordinate 10,186 of JANRBC010000088.1, read as the reverse complement.
CGCAATGAAACTTGCGACGCGTCAATTGAAGTCATGTCGTTACCGACATGCGATTTTTATTTTAGAAACGATGGAAGATCGTCGTCGTCATCTGCGCCGCTCAATGGATCAGCCGCACCGCCGAACAAATCTTTCAATCGTCCGCCTTTGGCATCTGGGCGAACTGTGCCAGATGTGGCCGTATTGCGACCGTCGCCGCGAGTGGCAGTGCGCTGCACTGCGCTATCCCATCGTTCGAAACCAGCAGCCACAACCGTGACCCGCACTTCGTCATTGACATCGTCATCGATTACTAAGCCGTGAATGATGTTGGCATCTTGATGGGCAACGCCACGCACGATCTCCATGGCGTTTGTAACTTCGAACAGACCAACATCTGACGGACCAGTGATGTTGACCACAATGCCCCGCGCACCTTCAAGCGAAGCTTCAAGTAACGGCGAATTGATTGCGGCATTTGCTGCCAACACTGCACGGTTATCGCCGCTTGCAGCACCGGTGCCCATGAGAGCCGTGCCTGCATTCGCAAGCACAGCCTTGACATCGGCGAAGTCGGTGTTGATCAAGCCCGGAGTTGTGATCAAGCCTGTAATACCAGCAACACCCTGAACCAAAACCTCGTCTGCTTTTTTGAAAGCGTCAAGCATCGTTGTTTTGTCGGTAGAAATTGTCAACAATCGCTCGTTTGGAATGACGACAAGCGTGTCAACTTTTTCTTTTAGCGCTGCGATGCCAGCATCGGCCTGAACAGAACGACGTCGACCTTCGAAGGCAAACGGTCTTGTAACGATTGCAACTGTCAATGCACCCTCGGCTTTTGCAATTTCGGCGATTACTGGTGCCGCGCCGGTGCCGGTGCCACCACCCTCACCTGCAGTAATGAAAACCATGTCGGCACCTGCGACAACTTCTTGAATCTCGTCGCGATGTTGCTCGGCTGCTTCACGACCAACCTCTGGATCAGCGCCTGCGCCAAGTCCACGAGTTAGCTCACGGCCAATATCGATTTTTACGCTCGCGTCGCTCAATAACAGTGCCTGCGCGTCAGTGTTAATCGCTACGAACTCGACACCGCGCATGCCTGACTCCATCATGCGATTAATTGCGTTTACGCCGCCACCGCCAACACCGATGACTTTGATAACTGCCAAATAATTTTGTGGTTGACCGACCATTTAGGATTAACCCCCGCTGCTTGCGCTTGTTGTGCTCACTGTTTGTGAGTGAAGTTATTCTGCCACATCAGCCAACGAGCACCAAACATCAGCCAAACGTTCAGGAAGGTTTAGAGAAAGTCTCTACTTCGACTTTACAGTTGGCGTTCGCGGGTCTGTTAGATCGATTGCGAGAATCTGTTTTGCATCTTGTCTACGCAATAAGACGAGCAACGAAATCAACTTATTCTGCAAATCAACAGGCGGGCCGAAATTTACCAAGGTGCCGGTGCGCAGCGTCATGATCAACTGATTCGGTCCGCCCACACCTACATTCAAAACTCGGTCGATCAACTCATCTGGCATGCCAGCGGCGAGCTGTGCAGCCGCCCTGTAAACCGTGCCGGCACTCGCCCCAGGTGCAAGGTTGGGACCCACGCCTGTTATCTGCAGATACTGCGTGGGCTGACCCGTCTCGACAGCCAAAACACGCCCTTGCGAATCGACAACTCGCGAACGATTGTCGACACCAATATAAAAGGCCACCGGCTTTCGCTCGACGATCTCGACTACCAGCCTTGACGGAAAAAACGATCTGATTCTCACAGACTCGACCCACGGATCACCCTCAAGTCGTCGCTCGGCAGCGCGGGTATCAACCGTCAAGATCGATTTTCCGTCCAGCGACTTTTCAACCGCGATCAACAAATCGGCACTGACATACCGAGCGCCTTCGATCTCGATTTTACGAACACCAATAATTGGCGAAGCGAGCACAATCAAAACAAGTGCTACGACACCAATAACTGAGCCAGCAGCGGTTAACAGTCGTCGACGATTAGAGGCAAGCGTATTAAATACATTTTTGTGTCGATCTTCAATTCGCGAATCACGAATGATGTTGCTTGGGTCAGATGTCGGCGCGATATTGACCGAGCTGGTCATTTCATCGATCGGATGATCAGAGTCAACGGGCAATCGAAGATCTTCATCAACAATGACTATTCGACCGTTGTTGGTTTTCAGCGTTAACGATGTGTTCGTCGTCGACGATTTGTCGCGTGTTTGGTCACGTGATTCTTGCTGAGATTTGTCTGGATCTTCTGGCAGCACGACTCGTAAATTTGCAGTTGGCGTTGCATCGCCATCAAATGCATCTTTTAGTTCTGCCAACACCTCATCAGAAAGTTGTTCTGAAAACGATGGCACCGGAATCGACAGATCAGTATTATTCGACGAGCCAAACGCCGACTCAAGCTGCGTATTTCGCGAAACTTCACCTTGTTCAACCGCACCTGCTTGTTGAGAGATAGCCGCCGAAAAACCAACCAACCGAATTTCGCTTCGTAGTTCGATGCCGTGCGCTTCAGCGACGCGCTGACGAACGAAGGTCATGAGTTCGACCACATCATCTGCGTTGCCGTCTTCATCGGCCTGAATGAAATTGGCATGTTTTTCAGAAATCTCGGCCGTACCAATTCGATAACCGCGCAACCCGAGACCATCTATCAATGCCCCCGCCGAGGAAGCACCCGAAACAGGATTGACGAAAACAGAACCTGCGTTTTGTCCGCCTGGCTGATTCTCGCGGCGCCACTTGACAATTTCGGCTAGTCGTGACTCGCCTTCGGCCTTGTCGCCGCGCGCTAGCCGCAATGTCGCCGAAAGAACGATGTGCTGATCATTTAAATCTGAGCCTCGAAACCGCAACCCGAGGTTTGCTGCTGAAACATTGGCTTCAATGCCTCGCTCGATGTGAAACAACCGCACGCTCAACAACGACGCGATCATGTCTGAACCGTGCCCACCAGCATTCATCCGAACTGCGCCGCCAATTGAACCAGGCACACCGACTGCCCATTCGAAACCGCGCAGACCCGCAGCAACGCTTTGTCGGGCAATAACTGGTAGCGAAGTCATGGCACCGACTACGACGATTGGATCTTGATCTGGATTGGGCATCGCTATCTGCTCTGCAAACGGCCCCAAAGCAATCGCTAAACCGCGAAAGCCGCTATTGCTAATCAGCATGTTGCTTCCGCGACCGAGCATCAAAACCGGAATCTTCACTTTTGCCAGCGCTCGTGATGCAGCATGCAAATCATCAACACTCATTGCTCGCATAAACAATGACGCAGCACCGCCAACTCGATAAGTCGTGTACGGACCGATCAGCTCGTCTTTCGTTACGCGATCGCCAAGCAACGCCGCCAAGCGACTCAAATCTTTATCGCTAGGTCGACCAAATTCTGCGATCAATTTGACTTACCTCGGCGCAGGGCGATCACTTCACTAGGCAAAGTAGAAATATCTCCGCAACCCATTGAGATGCACAAGTCACCATCTTTGATTTCATCTGCCAAGAACTCTACGAGATTCTTACGACTGGGTTGATAAATGACATGACTATGCGGTTGCGATTTCAGAACGGCATCGACAACGAGCTGACCAGTCACGCCCGCAATTGGCTCGGTGCCCGAAGAATAAATGTCAGTGATCACAACAAGGTCGGCGGCAGCGAACGAGTCACCATAAAGATGTGAAATCAACGCCATGCGATTAAATCGATTCGGCTGAAAAACCGCCACGACACGTGACCACTTATCTGACTCGTCTCTAACGCTTGACAGCACGGCCGATATTTCGTTTGGTAAGTGGGCATAATCATCAACAAATGTTGCACCGCCGTCTACACCCCAAACATCAAACCGACGCGCCACTCCACCGAAACCACTCAATGCTTGCGCTGCCAAGTCAAACCGAACACCAAACTGCATTGACATCACAATTGCTGCGAGTGCATTGCTCACATTGTGAAGACCTCGCAACGGAAGATCAACTCGACCGAGTTCAACTCTCTGGGCGTTCTGATTTTGAGCGACGACAAATGAAGACTTACCGTCTTTGAACTTGATCGATGAAGCCACGTAGTCTGCAGCAGAGCCTTCGTCGACAGAGTATGTAACCGCGTTGTGTGTTGCAGAAATTGACGCACAAACTGGGTCGTCAAGACACAAAACTCGTGGACCAGCGACATTGCCGACATAGTCAAAGAAGCTTTGCTCTATAGCCGACTGTGTTTTGAAGTGATCTAAATGATCGATGTCAATGTTGGTCACGATTGTCGCAGCGAGTGGAAGCTGAGCATGAGTGCCGTCACTTTCGTCGGCCTCAACGACAAACAGCTCGCTATTCGCCCATGACGCACCACGATTCAATGCGATGACATCGCCACCGATTAGATAACTAGGGTTTTTGTTGGCGTGAAGCAAGATTGTTGTGAGCATCGACGATGTCGTTGTCTTACCGTGCGTACCAGCGACGCCGATGCTCGTGGCACATCGGCAAATACTTGCAAGCGTCTCGGCTCGAGAGAGAACACGAATATCTGACTCGCGCGCTTTTTGATACTCGATGTTTGATTCGGCGATCGCCGGCGAGCCCGTGACGAAATCACAACCCAGAACAACTTCAGGACTGTGACCGATATTGACTTTGACCCCGAGATCTTCGAGTCGAGTGATCACATCAGATCTACGAATATCGCTACCTGAGACTTGATGACCCATTTCAGCCAACACGGTCGCAATTGCAGACATACCGGGGCCACCTACCCCCACAACATGAATACGTGTCGGTTTGCGAAGGTCTATCAGCTGTCTATCTTTTCGACCAGCCACGTTTAGTATCAATTTGGCAAGAGTAGTTTCGCGATGTTGCTTGCCGGCAAAGCGTGCGGCACTGGCAAGAGATTGAAGTTTTGTTTGATCGTCAATCAAGTCAATAATTTGATCGGCGATTTCATTGTTAGAGGTCTTTGTTTCATCAATTACCAATGACCCGCCAAGGTCGCCAAGCCAACTTGCGTTTGCAGTTTGATGATCTTCTGCTGCGCCACTCCATGGAACGAGCACACTGGCAATGCCAATCGTTGACACTTCTGCGACAGTACTTGCACCTGCGCGCGCAACGACAAGGTCGGATGCGCTGTAGACATCTTGCATCGCCACAGTCGACTCAAGGCGTATATAAACAATTTTTGCATCACTCTTCAAAATTGGAAGGTCATCACCTATATACCTTTGGCCGGTCAAGTGAATGACACAAATGTCGTTTCGAGTTTGATTCTTTTCGACAAGTGTTCGCGCAACAGAATTTAGTTTCGCCGAACCTAGCGACCCACCCGTAATACAAATAACTTTTCGATTTACCGGTATCGAAAGTCGCGTGCGAGCATCGGTTCGAGTTGACGACAGATCAAGACTTCGCAACACTCGGCGAACTGGTGCACCAGTGAGAGTTGCGTTTTTAAATTTTGATGGCAAATATGCGACCGCAACAGCAGTGGCACTTCGCGCCTGCAATCGAGTTGCTAAACCAGGTTGACGATCATATGAAACTGTCACCACCGGAATGTTCAACTTTTTTGCAGCCCGTGTTGCTGGCACGCTTGCATATCCGCCAACCGACACAACGACAGCTGGCCGCAAACTTGACAAAAGTTGTTCGGCATTGCGCGAGGCGTTTCGCAAAACTTGAACTGTTCGAATGTTTCGCTTTAAAGCCTGAACAGACCAGACACGACCAAAGCCCTGCACGGTTAACAATGACATCGAGATACCAGTTGGTGGCACGAGAGTTGTTTCGATGCCGGTTGTTGATCCAACAAAGTGCAATTGATCTTTAGAGATACCAGCGTCTTGCAACAGTTCGGCTATCGCCATCGCAGGTATTACATGGCCGCTAGTTCCCCCACCAGTTATTACGGCAAAGACAGTTTGGCTGGAGGCGGTCAAGAGGTTCTACTTGTGATTAATGCTCACTTCATATTACGCGCGACGTTCATCAACAGCCCGGCTGCCGACATACATACCAATAGCGAACTTCCGCCGTATGAGATAAGCGGCAGTGTTAAACCGGTCACGGGCATCGAGCCGGTGACCCCGCCAATATTGATGATCGCCTGAATCGCAAACCACATCGTGACCCCACCGGCGAGAAGAGCGCCGAATCTTTCTTCTGCATGCAGAGCCGCACGCAAACCGAACACGACGAGAGTTAAGAAACCACCGATTACAACAGCGGCACCGATCAGACCCATCTCTTCGGCAATCGTCGAAAAGATAAAGTCGCTGTGCGCTAGCGGTACATAACCCCACTTGCCTGTGCCCGCACCGACACCAACACCAGAGACACCACCGTTCGAAATTGAGAGTATTGATTGCCAAACTTGATAGCCGAATGAACCTTTAGTTTCATCTAAGTTTAAAAACGCTGTCCATCGATTTCGGCGCGACGAAGTCATGAGCGTAAAAAACAATGCTGCGAGCACACCCGAGCCGGCGATTGTGTTGACAATTCGCATCGGGATACCAGCCATGCACATGACTGCCAAAACGATGCACGTCATAACAATTGCACCACCGAGGTCTCGCTGAACAATGCATAGGGCGACAGACGCAACCAATGCAACGATTACGGGTCGTGAAGTGCGATTGAAGTTAGCAACTTCTTTTTGACGACGACCAAGAAGGTTCGCGCAATAGACCAAAAGCGCCAACTTCAAAAATTCTGATGGTTGAAAGCCAACCGGACCCATTGCAACCCAGGCGCGCGCGCCGTTGATGCTGACACCGATGTTTGGCACGAACGGCAAAAACATTAAGCCGAATGCAAAGATCAGAGCCGGAAAGACAAACCGACGCAACAATGAATATGGAAAGCGGAAGAAAAACGCCATTCCCAATCCACCTACCGAAGCCCACATCAACTGCTTGAAGAACATCGTCCAGGGTGAAAAGCCACGGTTCAACGCAACAATCGAAGATGACGACATGACCATCACCAAACCAAAAGTTACGAGAGTCAACACCGTGAGAAAAATCATGAAGAACGTCGTGTTGGCAGGCTTCTGCGCAACTCGACGAGACGATAACAAGCCACCGCGATCAAGAACCGCTCGACGACGTTGAGCAAGTGTCAATGTTCGATTTGGTCCTGATGTTGAAGTTGCTGTGCTCATGTTTCCTCGATTTGTTAGTTTTTAATTTGCTTATTTTTTATTAATGTCAACACTTCATTTTTGAAGTCAGTTCCCCGCTCGCCATAGTTTTTGTACCAGTCGTAACTGGCGCAACCTGGTGAAAGCAGAACAACATCTCCAGAAGTGGCAAACTCGTTGGCGCAATTCACTGCATCGCGCATCGAACCAGCGATTTGAACTTCACACACACTCGAAAACGCGGCGGCGATTTCTTTAGCGGCACTTCCGATGGCTACAACTGCCTTGACTTTTTCTGAGTTTTTGGCCATCTCAGTTAGATCTAGACCTTTGTTTTTGCCACCTGCGATCAACACAATCGACTCAAAAGATTTCAGAGCGACGCTAGTTGCATGCGGGCTTGTTGCTTTTGAATCGTTAAACCAACGAACCCCTTCACTTTCAGCAACAAATTCAATTCGATGTGGTGCGTTGACAAAACTTTGCAGAGCCTGCGCAACTTGGCTTGTATTCGCAAGACCCGCCTCTATCGTGATCGCGGCCGCGGCTAAAGCATTAGTCACATCATGTGGCAGGCTTCGCGCCATTTCATTGCAATGCAATATCTCACCAGATGGACAAGTAAGCACACCATTAGAAACGTGATAATCACCCGAGTCTGCGCCAAAACTAACGACTCGAGCACCGGACGATTTTGCGACGCTCGTAATCGACTGATCGTGAATCGGCACGACTGCTACATCTGATGACATCAAGTGAGACCAAATTTTGGCCTTGGCTTCGTGATATGAGTTGAGAGAAGAATGCCAATCTAAATGATCAGGAGCAAAGTTCAACCACACTGAAGCCTTAGCGCGAAAAGTTTGAGTCATTGCTAGGCGAAAACTTGAACACTCAACAGAGAACGCCTGCGCGTCAGAACTCAATGCTGCAATCAACGGCGTTTCAGTATTGCCAACCGCCAAAGACTTCTTGCCGGCTGAATTCAAAATCGCGGCCGCCATCAAAGTAGTCGTAGTTTTGCCATCGGTACCGGTCACCGCAACCATCGGTCGCGGCGACGATGTCTGTTGCTCAATTTGATAAGCAAGTTCAATTTCTGACATCACTGGTTTTTGCATTCGTCGAGATGCTTCAAACAATTTATGAGTCTCAGGCACGCCGGGCGCAGGCACGACCCGATCTGACTGTTGCAGAAGTTCAGCGAGATCGACAGATGATGGTCGAATTCGTATCTCGCTTTTCAAACTGCGAGCGAATTCTGAGTTGCTTTCAGATTCAAGATCGTCGACAAGAATTACTTTCTCTCCACGCGACACAAGTTCGCTAGCCACTGCCCGCCCAGCGACAGCAAGACCGTAAACCAGTGTTGTCGTCATCTCAGCGTCGAAACCCATTGAGACTTTGAATATTTGTGAAGTCAGCGATAAAGGCCGCCACGGCAGTTGCTACAAAGATCGCCGAGATAATCCAAAAACGAATAATCACAGTTGTCTCTGGCCAGCCGCTTTGCTCAAAGTGGTGATGAATCGGCGAATTCTTGAACAAGCGCTTCTTGCGGCCCGAGGCTTTGAAGACTCCCATTTGAATCGCGACAGATCCGGCTTCAATCACATTGATGGCGCAAATTAACGGCAACAAGAGATGAGTATTAGTTGTCACCGCAAGTAAACCAAGAGCGGTACCAATCCCAAGAGCGCCAACATCGCCCATGAAAATTCGCGCTGGTGCGGCATTCCACCAAAGAAAGCCACCGCAAGCACCAGCCAAAGAGGCTGAAAGCACCGCGAGGTCGAGTGGGTTTACAACATCACCATATATTTGCGGATTTCTAAAAGCCCAATAAGCAATCACAGTAAATGCGATGAAGCCAAACGATGCAGAGCCAGCGGCCAAACCATCAAGCCCATCTGTCACATTTACAGCGTTAGACGTGCCCCAAACCATTAAGGCTGTCCAGATAACAAAAAGCGGCCAGGTGAAAGTGATGCCAGGTAGATCTGCTCGCGTAAACGAAAGCGTTTCGCTGACACCAGTTGCCGCAGTCAACCACCAAGTCAAACCAATGCAAATAGCAAATGTGATGTAACCCTTTTTCTTCCAGAAGAGTCCACGATTGTGTTGACGCTGCACTTTGAGAAAGTCGTCAAGAAAGCCCACAAAGCCCAGAACAAACACGGCCGCCCAGATAATCATCGACTGATCTGAAAAGGGCAACCCATCTCTAAAGTGGGCAACGAACCAACCGAGTGCGGCCGAAAACAAAATTGCAATTCCGCCCATTGTTGGCGTGCCTTGCTTTTTCATGTGCTGCACCGGCCCGCGGTCTTCGGCGCCGAGAATTGGCTGCCCTTTGCCCATGCGCTTAAATACGAAGATCAAAACTCTTGTGCCGATCAGCGATGCAACCATCGCTACGGCCGCCGCAGTGAGAATCGCAATCATGAGACTGCTTTCAGCAATTCGCGTGAGACTTGGACATCACTAAATGGGGTTTCATCTGCGCCAATAGTCTGTGTTGCCTCGTGACCCTTACCAGCGATGATTACGATGTCGCCAGGTTTTGCAGAACCAAAGGCCGCACCAATAGCGAGTCGACGATCTAACTCGATAGTCACTCTGCTCATAACACTTGAAACACTCGATACCCCTTGTAGAACTTCGTGGGCAATTGTGCGGGCATCTTCATGCCGAGGATTATCTGACGTGACGTAGACGAGATCTGCGAACTGACTCGCAATATCGCCCATCTTAGGTCGCTTCAATTGATCTCGTCCGCCGCCACATCCAAAAACAAGTATGACTTGCGCATCTTTGCCGACGATTTTTCGGCCAGCAAGCAAAACATTTTGTAGCGCCTCAGGTGTGTGAGCGTAATCAACAACAACAGAAAAAAGCTGACCTTCACTCACCGATTCAAACCTTCCGGGCACAGCGCTTGCAGCAGCCAAACCTTTAGCGATGTCACTAACAGTGACACCAAGTTTGGCTGCTGCAGTCGCGGCAGCTAGCGCGTTCATTACATTGAAAT